>CAZTCY010000128.1:0-6200 GCA_964612715.1 uncultured Nitrosomonas sp.
CTTACCGACGCTGCGTCTGCTCCTTCAGAAGATCAGAAACTCTTAACGCCTCGACGACCGCTACTCGGCTCTGAGAACGACGGCCGGATCGATGCGCAGGATCCTGCGCGCTGGACCGACGGCAGCGAGAACGACGGCGACGAGCACGACAATACTGACGATGGCCATCGTCATCGGCCCTGACGATTCCCAGCCAGACATCGTCGCGCGCACCGCACCTTCGAGCGTCCATGACGCACACAAGCCGATGACGAGGCCGGCGACGCCTGGCAGCGCGCTCTGCCAGACGACCTCCTTCAAGACTTCGCCACGGCTGGCCCCCAGCGCGAGGCGAATGCCGAAGTCGCGCGTCCGCTGCTCTACGAGGTACGCCACGAGCCCGAACAGACCAACGACCGCCAGCGTGACGGCGAACAGCCCGAGCGCGATGATGATCGGTCGCTGAAAACGTGCGTACGAGAGGTCGTCGCGGAACGTAGTTTCGAACGTCACCGCGCGAACGACCGGCGAGTATCCCGGCGCCAGTGCCTGCAACGGCCCGGCAGTGCGGGTGACGATGTCGGCCGTCGTCAAATCTGGAGCCCAGAGACGTATCGCCTGACGTCCATCCACGCGCGGCTGGGGCACGTAAGCGAGGCCGGGGTTCTCACGAGCCAGACTGAATCGCTGATGGCTGACAACGCCAACGACAACACGTTCGGCTTCCGTATCGGAACGAATCGTTTTCCCGACCGGCCCCTCGCCTGGCCATACGGCACTCGCGAACTTGACATCGACGACGGCGACGGGGGCGTTCGACTCAATCTCGGCTGCGTCCATCAACCGGCCCTGCACCAGGTCGACACCGCGTGTTTCGAGCCATGACGACGTCGCGCGTATGACCGCGACGTCTCGGCCGGAGAGATCGATATCGCCGGAACGGAGCGATGCGCGCAGGAGATCCACGCGGTCCACACTCGCGCTTCGCACGCCCGGTACGGCGCGAACGGCGTCCAGTACGGCGGGCCAGTCGATGCCTTCGTCGTGGCCACCAGACGACGCGGGAAACGACAACGAGAAGCGATCCTCGAGATGGAACCCGAGCGGCTGGTTCACGTACCGCCACATCCCGAAGCCGACAAACACGATTCCCATCAGGATGACGGTCGAGATAGCGACTTCACACGTCAGGATCAGCCTCGAGAAGCGCGCGGAGATCCGCGCGCCGTTGCGGCGATTGAGCGGCGCGTTCGATCCCGGCGACGCGAATGCAACGCGCTTGATTGGCCACATGGTGCCCACAGCAATAACAGCCACGCCAGCGACGATCGCGAACGCGACCGCACGCAAATCGAACGTCATGGCCACCAACGCAAGGTTGTTGCTGTCGCTACCCCGCTCCGGGACGCCGGCGGCAATCGCGTTGGCGAGCCAGCGTCCAACGAGCAGGCCCCCGCCGATGCCGGCGGCACCGTACAGCAGACTCTCGAACAGCAGCATCCGCGCGATGCGCCATCGCGACGCGCCCAGCGCCGAGCGGGTCGCAATCTCGCCGGCTCGCGCGACGCCACGGGCGAGCAGCAGATGAACCAGGTTCACCGTTACGAGCACGAGCGCCAGCACGGCGCCAGCAAAGAACAGCATGGCCGTGGGCCGCCCGTCGCCCGCCAGTGTCTGGCGCAGCGAATCGAGCCTGATCCCGCGTGTGCCTCCGTCTGGCGCGGGCGAGATGTTCTGTAGCGCAGCGCTGATGGCGGCTTCGGCGTGTTCCGGGGACATGTCGTGCGGCAGTCTGACAATGGGTTTGGCGCGGTCGGATGACGTTCGAGGAGCGGCCGGCGCGAAGAGGTCTGGCAACGACATGTTCGCGCCGAAATCGGGATCGAACGTCGTGATGCGTGGGTCGGTGACACCGATGATCACGAGCGATGTCACCTCCGAACGGTCGAACGCGCTCCGAAAGGACAGCGTGCGATTCAGAATCGAGGGATCGCCGCCGAACTCCCGCTGCCAGAAGCGATGGGACAGCCAGACAGGTACCGGGACCGCGCCACGATAGTCGTCAGGTCCGAACGACCGGCCCATGACGAGCGGTACGCCCATCGTCTGCGCGAATCCATCGTCGAGGCCGGCAACGAAGGTCTCCACCTGTCGGCCGTCGAGTTCCAGCCGACCCGCCCAGGAGACCACGGGGGCCGCGGAGCCTTCGACGAAGCCAAGTGGGCCGAGACTGCTGGCGCGCAACCCGTTGATCTCGTCGGCGCTCAGCGCACTCGGCACGACATACAGCTGCTCTCCATCCGGAAACGGCAGCGGTCGAGCGAGGTAGCCGTCGCCGAACGCGAAGATGGCCGAGGCCAGCCCCAGCCCGAACACCAGAGTGACGACGATGGTGACCGATGACGTCGCACTGCGCCGGGACGATCGCAGCGCACCTCGCATGTCCTGCCAGATGCCCTCGATCGCAGGCGTCAGCCATACCTCCCGCGCATCCTCGCGCGCGAGCGCTACGTTGCCCAGCGCCCGCCGGCTCGCGGCGATCGCGTCGGCTGTGGCCACGCCCTCGCGCTCGAGCGTCTCCTGCCGCAGCGAGCGATGCGTCTCCATCTCCTCGCGCAGATCGGCGTCGTGACGGGAGCGGCGGACGATACGCAGCAAACGGCGACTCGCCGCGCGAACAGCTTCCAGCAACCTCACAATGCACCCCGGATCTAATCGTGTCGCAGCACTGCCGCTGGATCGATTGACGCCGCGCGGCGGCCGGGCACGAACGTCGCGATGGCCGCGGCGACGACGGCGATGATGGCCGCGCCCGCGAACGCGAGCGGATCGTATGGACCAACGCCGATGAGATAGGAACGCAACACCGGCGCCCCCAGGGCCGACACCGTCAAACCGGTCGCCAGGCCTCCGGTAAGCGGCCAGGCCGCCTGACGGAACACCAGGCCGACAACCTGTGGTGCCCGCGCGCCAAGAGCCACGCGTACGCCAATCTCGCGTGTGCGTGCTTCGACGACGTAGGAGAACACACCGCAGATACCGATCGCCGCCAGCGAGACGGCCAATATGCCGAGGGCGGCTGCCAGGCCAGCTCCGACTTTCGCTGGACGCAGCACGCGCCGCCGGTCGTCTCCGAGCGGCACGACGGTGACGATGGCCGTTGGTTCAGCGCTCACGACGAGCGCGCGCACGCGCTCGACCGATCCCGGATCCGCCGGCACGAGCAATTGCGCCGTGGCCGGTGTCGGGTCGCTGGCGGTCAATGGCATGAACAGCGTCGGCTCGATTCGTTCGAGCGACGACACGTGAGCGTCGGCCACCACACCCGCGACGCGCCAACGTCCGTCGGCCTCGATCCACTGACCCGCCGCGGAGCCGTCAGGCCGCAGTGCGCGCGCCAGCCTCTCGTTGACGACGACCTCATCCGACCTGGCGGCGTTGACGAAAACGTGCCCGGACAGAACCGGGATTCGCAGCACATCGAAGTACGCGGCCGAAACATGCTGGACGCGTGCGACTCGAACATTGTCTTCTGTGCCGTCCGCCCGCCGAACGTCAATCGACGACCGGGAGGTGCTGAGTGGCATCCACCTCGCTTCCGCGAACGGCACGATACCTGTCAGTCCCTCTCGAATGATGCCCATGAGTGTTGCGCGTCTGGTCGAGTCGGCGTCGGGCACACGGATCGATACGCGCGCGACATCATCAATGGCATAACCGGGATCGAACGTCGCGGCGCGAACGACGCCACGGAACAACAATGCCGCGGCAACGATCAGCACAGTGCTCGTCGTCACTTGAACCGCAAGCAGCCAGGACCGCAGCCGGAGGCGATCGACAGGCGTCACCGAATCGAACGTCAGCCGGTGTGTCCCACGCAACGCAGGCGCCAGACTGGCAACGATCACCGAGAACAGGGCGACCCCGATGGCGCAGAGCACAACGCGGAGATCCGGCGAGAGATCGGTGTCGACCGGCCTGACGGCGGCCAGCATGATCGGCGGCAGGACAAACGTACCGGCCACGGCGATCGCCGCGGCGGCCACACCCATCACGACGCCCTCTGTCAGCAACTGGCGGATGATGCGGCGCCGGCCCGCGCCGAGCGCGTATCGAATGGCCAGTTCGCGGCGTCGCGCGAGCGCGCGGGCGAGTTGCAGGTTGCCGATGTTCGCGCTGGCGGCCGCGACGAGCAACAACATGCCGGCGAACACGAGTGTGCCCATCTGCATCCACTGACGTCCCTCCGCGTCGACAACGCCGTACGTTCCCGTGACGGCAAGCCGCAGGGCCGCGCGGTCGTCACCGGACGATCGGAATTGCGCGTCGAGCGCGTTGAGCTCGGCAGCCGCCATGGACGGTGACGCGTTGGTGCGGAGGCGCCCGGCCAGCCGAACGCAGCAGTACTCCGGATCGTTCAGGAAACGTCGGCCGGGTTCGTGATCCGTCGACAGCAGTGGAAGTGCAGCGAGCGGCAACCACACGTCAGGCCGAGACAGGTGCGAGTCTGTTGCTCCGCGCGCGGCGACGCCGACGATCGTGAAGGAAACGCCGTTGGCGTGAAGGGCCTGGCCGAGGACATCTCTGGAGTGTCCGAACATCCGGCCCCACACGCCATCGCTGATGACAGCGACGGCGGCGGGATGGCCCACTTCGTCCTCGTCAGCGCGAAAACCGCGCCCAAGCGCAACAGGCATGCGCAGCGCACTGAAGTAGTTCCCGCTGACGTGACGAGCCTCCACGCTCTCAGCGCCAACCTCGTGACCGATGCGAACGCGCGCGTCGAGCGTGGCCACGAGGTCGATAGTCTGTGCTTCGTCCCGAAGAAACCGGTACTCGGCCGCCGACGTGTTCGCGGCCGTGATGGTGCCGTTCGGCGGACCGACGGCCACGACGCGGCCGGGGTCGCCAACAGGCCAGGGACGCAACAGCAGACCGTTCACCACGCCAAAAACGCTCGTCGTCGCGCCGATACCGACGGCGAGCATCGCGAGAGCGACCACCGTAAAGGCACGGCTGCGCCGCAGACTGCGCAGCCCGTATCTCACATCCTGCCCGAGGCTCTCAATCGCCGGCGCGAGCCACACCTGACGCGCATCCTCCCGGGCGAGCGTCACGTTGCCCAGTGCACGCCGGCTCTCGGCCGCCGCGTCGGCTGGCGCCACGCCGTCGCGCTCGAGCGTCTCCTGCCGCAACGAGCGATGCGTCTCCATCTCCTCGCGCAGATCGGCGTCGTGACGGGAGCGGCGTAGCAGATACAACAAGCGGCGAACGCGTGTGGCTATTCCCATCATTTACTGATGGGAATATACGCACGCGTCGGCCCCGCGTCAATTCCGGCTCGCTGCTTCAGCCGGGCGACTCCCGTCGCACTGGGCGAAGGCGCGCAGCAACGATCTCGCGCCGGGGCCGGTCGATGCCGTAGAGCCGCGCCGGGTCGTCCGGATCCAGCGCGATGCCCTGACCGCTCGTCGGCATGGGGACGGCCTCGTCGAGCACGACCACGCCACCGGATTTCAACCGGTCGAACGCGCGCGGGCCCGATGACGGCGCTACAATGCCCCCTCGCACACACAGGCGAAGGCGCGCGCCGGCCGGCGGCGCGTCAACGGCCGGCGCGAGAAGCCGGGGAGGCGTATCCGTGATTCATCGTCGAACGATGCTGTTGGTGGTGGCGCTCGTGGTCTTCCCCGCGTGGGTCGTGCCTGACGCGGGTGCCGCGCGGCCGCAGGCGGTCGTCGAACTGCGTGACGGCGATCGCATCGCGCTCGTCGGCGACTCGTTCTTCGAGCGTGAGTATCGCTTCGGCCTGATCGAGACCGCCCTCACGCTGGCGCACCCCGACAAGCGGCTCATCTTCCGCAACCTCGGCTGGTCCGGCGACACGGTGTGGGGAGAGGCGCGCGCGTACTTCGGCGAGCCGAAGGAGGGGTACGGCGAACTGCTGAAGAACGTCGCGCTCGCGCAACCGACGCTGCTGTTGGTGGCGTACGGCGCGAACGAGTCGTTCGACGGCGAGGCCAGGCTCGCGGCGTTCCTGGCGCAGTATCGGACGCTGCTCGACGATCTGCGCCAGCGGACACCGCGGATCGTGCTGCTCACGCCCTTGCCGCCAGACGCGGCCACGTCTCCACTGCCCGCCGCTGCCCTCGAGACACGCCGTGCCGCGGTGGCGCGTTATGCCGACGCCATCCGGACGCTGGCACAGGAACGTGGCCTGG
>CAZTCY010000129.1:0-6137 GCA_964612715.1 uncultured Nitrosomonas sp.
CCGCTTCTTCGTCCAATTTTGCCTTGCACTGCATCCCTTGATCGAGATCTTGAACAGATTCTAAGCGGACAGGGCTATGGTATCCGTTTGGCTGAAACTTTTCACTGCTAAATGCAGGGATAATCGCTGCGCGGATTATTGATGCGGACCGGGCAGCTTGATCGCGGTGTGTACTATAATCTCAATTCGAAGAAAACAATGAAGGAAACCGGATACCTTGCGCGCAGAAATCATAAACAACGTCAACCAGGCATTGGCAGAGGACATTGGAACGGGCGACCTGACCGCGCTGCTGGTTCCTGAACGGCAGACGCTCACGGCGGATGTCGTGGTCCGGGAAAAAGCAGTGTTGTGTGGCGTGCAGTGGTTTGAACGGTGTTTTCAGGTTTTGTCGCCGGATGTACGGATTCAATGGTTTGCCGCGGACGGCGATGTTCTTGTGGCGCAGCAGAACATCTGCCGGGTTTCCGGCAATGCGCGGGCGGTATTGACCGCCGAACGTTCGGCGTTGAATTTTATGCAGATGCTATCCGCCGTAGCCACACAGACGCGGCAATATGTGGATGCCATTGCCGGTACGCAGGCGGTAATCGTCGATACCCGTAAAACGCTGCCGGGCCTGCGGCTGGCGCAAAAATACGCGGTCCGCTGCGGCGGCGGCGTCAACCATCGCCTGGGTCTGTACGACGGCGTTCTGATCAAGGAAAATCATATTGCCGCAGCCGGCGGCATACGTCAGGTACTTGAAAAAGCGCAGATAACCGCACCGCAAAATGTTTTTATTCAGATCGAAGTGGAATCCCTGCAGGAATTGCAAACCGCGCTGGATGCCGGTGCTGTCATGGTGCTGCTCGATAATTTCACCTTGGCGCAACTCAGCGAAGCAGTTGCGCTGCGCGCGCACCACGTTGAGAAAACCGGCCGGACCGTCATTCTGGAAGCATCCGGCAATATCGGGCTTGATACCGTGCGCAGCGTTGCCGAAACCGGAGTTGACCGGATTTCCATCGGCAGTCTGACGAAAAATATACACGCCGTGGATTTGTCAATGCGGTTTGTGTGAACAGGTGTCAGGGGGGGTGACATTGCCATTGCTATTGTGCCATCGTCGGTTTTTTTAATGTCTTGTAAGAATCTGTTCAATATCTCACTGAAGGGTGAATTGTGCGGGTGTTTTAATTTATGTCTGAATTGCTGTTGATATATCTGGATGACCAGCTTGTGCGAAGCGGCGCGTTGATCGCGGCCATGCTCTCGCTGCGGATTGTGCTGGTGTATCTGATTAAGCGCAACCGGGCAATCCTCACGGAGGGGCGCAGGCACTGGATCACCAGCGTCAAAAATTTCAGCTGGCTGATTATGGTTTTCGGATTGCTGCTCATCTGGTGGCCGGAACTGAAGAATTTCGCTTTTTCCATCGCTGCGGTCACGCTGGCGCTGGTGATCGCGACCAAAGAATTGATTCTGTGTTTCAGCGGCGCCATGCTGCGCGCGGGCACAGGCGCCTTCACCATCGGCGACTGGATCGAAGTAGGCGCGAACCGGGGCGAAGTGATCGATTTCAATCTGTTCTCCACAACCTTGCAGGAACTCGACAGGCCGCCCAACGATTACAGCTTTACCGGAAAAGTCATCGCGATCCCCAACAGTCTTTTTCTATCGGAGCCCATCAAAAACCTGAATTTTTCCAAACGTTACGCTTTTCACCGCTTCAGCATCGCCATCGACGCGCATTTCAATATCGCTGATATACGCCAATGGATCGTGGCCGAAATCGATCAATGTTCAGCCGATTTCGTCGAAATCGCGCGGCGTTATAACGCTTTCATCGAAAAACGCACCGGCATCGACATTCCCGGCCCGGAACCGCGCATCATGATCAGCACGAGCGAACTCGCTAAATGCATCATCACCGTCATCATCTTCTGTCCCACCGAAAAAGCCGCGGAACTCGAGCGGCATATCACGCAGGGCGTGCTGGAGCGGGTTTATCGGGCAGGAAAAACGGTCAATCCGGTTTAGCTGTATTTTTATCCGGATCGTCATCCGGCGCGATGCGGGCTATAACGTCGAGTACTACATCGCGTTTTTCGCGCGCGATGTGGTGCAGCACGGAACGGTCGTCCAATGTTCGCAACGCCAGTATGAGCACTTCAAATGGCTGCTGTAAGTGCTCGTCTAGTGTCATCAGGGCTTCAAGCACTGCCGCGTGTTCACCGCCGGCGGCTTTGACGAGTAGCGTTTCGGTGATTACTGTGCACAGGTTGTCGGAAGCTTGTGCAGTGCTGTCGGCGGTAATCTGCTGGGCGGCAACCGGCAAGGCTTCGCGCCAGAAATGGTTCAAGACATAACGACCATAGCGGTTATCGGAATCAAGTGATAAGCTTTGTAGTAATAAAACAATGCCTTCTTCTGGTTTGTTAAGATCAACTAGATAGAGTCCTGCTAAATTGATTTTCGCGAATGTGTATTGAGGATCGAGTTCGATGGCCTTGCGGTATGCGGTTTCGGCATCTGTGTAATGGCCTTGATTGCGTAGCACGGCCCACAAGGTATTCCATGCAAAAGTATTCTGAGGATCGAGTTCGATGATTTTACGACAAGTAGCTTCGGCTTCCGTGTAGCGGCCTTGATGATATAGCTCAATCCCTAGCATATTCCATGCAGAAGTATTCTGAGGATCGAGTTCGGTGACCTTGCGAAAAGCGGCTTCGGCTTCTGTGTAACGGTCTTGATTATCTAGTGCATTCCCCAGGCCATGCCATGCATGGACAAACTGAGGATCAAGTTCGATAGCCTTGCGGTAAGTGTTTTCAGCGTCAGTGTGGTGGCCTTGAGAATTTAGCAGAATCCCTAGGACAGTCCATACAGAAACATCCTGTGGATCGAATTCAATAGCCTCGCGAAAAGCGACTTCGGCTTCTTTTTTTTGATCAAATATATCATTTAAAATCACCCCGATCGCAATTGCGTGATCTACCGTTCGGGTATGCCAGTATTCTGATGTTTTCAGATGGTTTTCTATTTTTTCAATTAAATGTTCCTTGACCAATGTTTGCCGTAATTTCTCCAGCCACGGAACAATCAGCCCGATTTCTAGCGGCGGACGGATTTCCGGAGGCAATTGCCACGCGATTTCCAAGGTGAAATAGAGGTATCCGTACTGTTCAACCGGGTCGCTGTCAGCTAACGTTTCATCCAGAGTGCTGCGGTCATTATGTGCAATCGCATCGCGCATCATGGCCTCAAAAGCCGCATGTTTGCCGCTACCGTCCGCCGCCATGCTCATGGTCTGTAGTAAGGACAGTTTTTCCATGCGCTGCGGTTCGGTCAGTGGTTGTGCCAGTTCATCGCCCAGCCGTTTGGCCCAGTGCTTGTAGTCCTGCCGTGTATAAAACACCTGCATGAAATTGACCAGCCAGCGCAAGCGGCGGCGGCCTTCGCGGCTATAGCGCATGAGGTAATAAACGTTATAAAAGCGTTCGCTGACCTGGTAGTGTTTTTTCTTCTCGCCGCTGACTTCTTCAATAAATTCTTCAGTGATCAGGCGCCTGATCTGCGCGCTGATATAGTTCGACGGTTTGCGCAGTTCCGTGCGGATGTCGTCAACGGCGACCGGGTCCCAACGCTGTGCGATGGCATCAAACGTGCGCCGTGCTTCCTTAGGCAGCGATTCGATACGGTGTTTGAAAAACGGTGTGCATTCGTCGAGCAACCGTTCAAGGTCGTGGCGCACATCGCTGTCCAGTCCTTCGCGCAGCACGCGATAACCGAGCATCACCAATCGCGGGTTGCCGCCGGTCAGAATGCGCATTGCGGCGACACGCTGCGGTTCCTGTTCAATCGTTTGAATGACCCGCCGGTCTCCGTGTATATGCGCAAAATGGCGCAAAAACGCTTCCAGTTCCTGCTGCGTCAGACGATCCAGATGAAAAATGCGGAAAAAATCATGAAATGCCTGATCGACGGTGGTGATCTCATCGAAATAACTCGGTGTCGCGCCAATCACCATCATGCGCGCATCGGTCATCCACAATGCACGTAACTGGTTCAGCGCAATACCGTCGTCGATCGCAGTGAACAGATCGTTGATATTGTCAATCAACAGCAACGCACGCTTGCCGCTTTGTGCGAGCAACTCAAAGAAGGCATCTTGCGCATGCTGTGCCAGCTTTTCGGATGCTGCGTTGAGCAGCTGATCCACTCGGGAAGTGGTGGATTTCAATTCGATTTCCAGATGACGCAACGCCGTCAGCCAGAAATCCGCCAGATCACCGATGCCGTATTGTTCTTCGTTAAACTGTAATGGCAGCCATTCCTGATTGAGCATGTCATTGTTCTGTATGCTGTAACGGATGGCGCACAGCAGCGTGGTTTTGCCCATGCCGCGCGGCCCGACCACGATGACATGTTGCGGTGGCTTGTCCGGCGTGTTGCGCCGAGTGATGTTGAGAACGCGCGCGAGCAGATTCTTGCGATCAATGAATTCCGCCAGCAGCGTGTCGGGATCTTTGGCAGCGGGGTTGTAAAGATTAAGTGCTGGTTCCCGGATCGCGTGTTCCATGTCAGATGCGCCCCTTGTGCCGCCAGTAATCTCTGAGTAGGTGCGAGGAGAAGGCGATATTTCCATCGGTCAGTTCGGTCAGATAACCGTCATGCTCGAGCGTGTCCAGTACAGTGCGGAAATCGTCTTCCGGCAAGCCGGACAATTGCGCGCGCAGATTTTCCAGCGGCAGGCCGCTTGTATGTGCAGCGGTTATTTTCAATGTCTGGCGCGCAACCGATGCTTCGGTCTCGTTGAAAATATCGCCCAGGCGTGCCCACATGTTGTTAGCGTATTGATTGCGCCTGTCTAATGCGACTGCCCGGTAGACTGTTTCCAGATCGACTGGTTTTCCGGTACGGTGGATGTAATCCTGGCACTCGGCGACGAATAATTGAATAAAGTACGGCCAGATGGCGGGACCCAGACGATCGATAAACGCGCGCGCTATGGCTTCATCCAGATTGACCTGGTTATCGTTGGCGAGTTGCCGGATAAAAATCACTGCATCGTCAGTCGTCAGGGGTTTTAATGTTTCTCGCCGCAGATCGTTGGCGGTGCCACGCATGCCATGCCGTTGTATTACGCTGTCGAGTCCAACTGATCCAGTGAACAGGAAGCGGACCCGGTTTTCGGTATTGTGCTGCCGTATGCGGCGTAACCAATGCAACGCGGCGGATGCTTCTGTTTTGCCATACCGGCAGGCGATTTTGTCGACCATGATGGGAAATTCATCGAGCAGAAACCAGATGGGTGTGTTGAGTCGATGCAAATCATGCATCAGCTGATTTGCCTTGTCTTCCCAATTTGTATCTGAAATCTGGAAAAGATCGCTTTTAAAGCCGCGAAAAAAATCAGGTGTTTTCTTGACAATCTGCAACCACCGTTCATCATTGATTTCGCGCACCTTGTCGATCATGATTTGAATCCAGAGTCCGGGGTGATCCAGACCCTCGAGGTCAATAAAAATCGCTTGCGCTGGTGCCACTTTGCACAATTGAAGAAGAATGCTGGTTTTTCCTGTGCGTCGTGGTGCAAGGAACAATACATGTTCGACAGTTAACGCGCGAATGATCTGATCGACCATAGATGGGCGCGGGTAAAAATCGTCTCCTGTCGGCGGACTGCCTATGGTAATGCGCATATTAATCTCCTTGTATGTTCAGCGGGGAGATTTATTCTAGCAACATTTCTGTTGCGCAAAAAATTTTTTGCGCAACAGAAATGTTGCTTAATGCGTGTATGCCAAGATGTTTAGTCCCACGGTATGCCGGAAATAAATTCCCACTATTCCTGCAGCAGTATCATGCAGGAGTATCCTTTCCAGACTTGCTGTCTTGCTGTTCGGCATGGTGTTCAATGATTTTCTGCAAGGGCGTGATCAGTTCCATGGGTAATGGAAAAACAATCGTCGAACTTTTTTCGCCGGCAATTTCGGTGAGGGTTTGTAAATAACGCAGTTGCAGGGCTCGGGGTTCTTTGGAGAGTATCTGTGAGGCCTGCAGCAGGTGCTGTGAGGCTTGTAGTTCGCCTTCGGCGTGGATGATTTTGGCGCGGCGTTCACGTTCGGCTTCGGCTTGTTTGGCGATGGCGC
>CAZTCY010000130.1:0-6070 GCA_964612715.1 uncultured Nitrosomonas sp.
TCAAAGTAATACTCAAAACGAGAAACAAACGCGGTGCAATTGATTTTGAGACTACTGAAACACAGATGTTTTTCAATGCGCAGGGGAAAATTGAGAAAATAGAACCTGTGCAGCGTAATGATGCGCATCGTTTAATCGAGGAATTCATGCTGGCCGCGAATGTTTGTGCTGCAGAGTTTCTGCAGCAACACCGTCATCCCGTGCTGTTTCGCATTCATGAGCAGCCCGCAGCTGACAAAATCGAGGCGTTGCGTGATTTTCTCAAGGAAGTCGGCGTACAGTTGGGCGGCAGAAAGAAACCAAAGGCGAGTGATTACGCGAAAACAATTCAGAAAGTGAAGGACAGACCGGATGCACGTTTGTTGCAAACCGTTATGTTGCGATCCTTACCGCAGGCTGTGTACAGCCCCGATAACTGCGGTCATTTCGGGCTGGCTTACGACGCTTATACGCATTTTACTTCGCCGATCCGGCGTTATCCCGATCTGCTGACGCATCGCGCCATAAAGGCGGTATTAATGGGCGAATGTTATCAGCCTGGCAATTGGTATGAGCTGGGGCGCCACTGTTCACGGACCGAAAGGCGTGCCGATGAAGCCACGCGTGATGTTGAAGCATGGCTGAAATGCTTTTTCATGAAAGACAGGATCGGCGAAAGCTTTGATGCGATCATCAGCACTGTGACGGGTTTCGGTCTGTTCGTTGCGCTGAATGATTTCTATGTAGAAGGGCTTGTTCACGTATCAGAATTACCCAGCGATTATTTTCATTATGATGCGGTGCGGCAACGTTTGCTCGGCGAGCGCAGCGGGAAGCAGTACCGTATAGGTGACCCGTTGCGTGTTAAATTGGTGCGCGTTGATCTGGAAACCAGTAAAATTGACTTTGTGTTGGCGGAAAGCAAACAGGATATGCAGCCGGATAAGCAAAATAAGCAGAAAAAACAAACCAAGGCCAGGAAGAAAAAAACCAAACCTAAAGAACCATCCTAAAACGTTTTGTTAACGATCTCTCCAGTTTAATTTTGATAACACACGATTCAATATGTCTGCGACACGTCTGATTTTCGGTTTTCATGCGGTGACAAGCCGTTTACGCCAGAATCCCGATAGTATCAAAGAAATTTTTTTCGATGAGTGGCGGAATGATCAGCGTATCCGCAGTTTGATCAGCACTGCCGAGGCGCAAAAAGTGTCGCTGATTGCCTGCGATCCCGATCGGCTGGATAGGATGGCTGGCAGCCGGCGTCATCAGGGTGTGGCTGCTGCAATCGATGCTTTTTCCGCGTATGTGAGTATAGACGATGTACTCGATACATTGAACGAACCGGCGCGGTTGCTCGTGCTCGACGGGATTCAGGATCCGCATAATCTGGGTGCCTGCCTGCGGGTGGCGGATGCGTTCGGCGTTCATGCCGTGATTGCGCCGAAAGACCGGGCGGTTGGGTTAACGGCAGCCGTTCATAAGGTAGCCAGTGGCGCGGCGGATGCCGTACCTTACATTGTTGTCACCAATCTGGCACGCACCTTGAGGGTGTTGAAAGAGCGGAATATCTGGATTATTGGCACGGCCGACGATGCCAGTCATGATCTCAGCGATTTCCGGATTGAAGGTGCGGTAGCCTGGGTTTTCGGATCGGAGGAAAAGGGAATGCGCCGGCTTACCCGGGAAACCTGCGATCAACTGGTCTGCATTCCCATGCAAGGCAGCGTGGAGAGTCTGAATGTTTCGGTCAGTGCGGGAATCTGCCTGTTCGAAACGTATCGACAGCGCCGACAGGCTGGAAGATAATTTTTTAATATCCGGGTAAAAACAGTCATGGTATAGGGTTTATAGTGAATGGTGCTTGAAGTGTGTCATGCGCAGAAATCCGATCACGATTAACCTTGATCGCGGAAACAGGCGCTATTGGCACCCCGGTACATTTTTTCGAAGTCTAAAATCAGAAAGGTATACAATCCGTTTTCATGGTGAAATTATCAGAATCAGAATTACCCAATTTCAGGGGGCATTTGTCACAGCTTCTGCAACAAGCAGCGCTGGCGTTGAAAGTTGATCATGCGCTAAATATCGAAATAATGCGCACCAAGCAGGTCAATCATGGTGACTATTCCTGTAATCTGGCGATGCAGCTGGCCAAGGCGCTGCATAAAAATCCCCGCGAGATTGCCGGGATGCTGATTGATGTGATGCCGGAGTCGGCATATGTTGAAAAAATTGAAGTCGCCGGTGCAGGGTTCATCAATTTTTTTATTAAGAATGACGCCAAGCGGCTTTATCTGAGTCATATTCTGCAGTCGGGCGACAGGTATGGCGCCAGCAATTCCGGTAACGGCGAAAAAATTCAGGTCGAATTCGTTTCGGCAAATCCAACCGGGCCGTTGCATGTCGGTCATGGCCGTGGCGCCGCTTTTGGTGCAAGCCTGGCAAATGTTCTGGCAAAGGCCGGATTTTCAGTAACGCGCGAATTTTACGTCAACGACGCCGGACGGCAGATGGATATTCTGGCCCTGTCGGCATGGCTGCGTTATCTGGCGCTCAATAATGTGCAGGTTCCTTTTCCGGAAAATGCCTATCAGGGCGAGTATGTCAAAGACATGGCTAAACTGATTTATGAGGCGCATGCAGACCGGTATGTGCATCAACCCGCCTTACTTCTGGATGGATTACCCGGGGCGGTGCATGAAGTAGTTATCAATACCGATGAACAGCTCGACCGGATGATTGCCAATGCCAAAAAAATTCTGGGTCAGGATTATGCGTATATTCATAATTTTGTTTTGACCGAGCAGCTCGGCGACTGTCGTAATGATCTGATGGAATTCGGCGTGGAATTCGATATCTGGTTTTCCGAGCAATCACTGTTTGATAACGGGTTGGTTGCCAGAGCCGTTCGGTTGCTCGATGAGAAAAAACATCTTTACCGGCAGGATGGCGCGTTATGGTTTCGCTCGACGGAATTCGGCGATGAGAAAGACCGTGTTGTGCAAAGAGAAAACGGCCACTATACCTATTTTGCCTCAGATATTGCGTACCATCTCAATAAGTTCGAGCGTGGCTATGTAAAAGTGATCAACGTCTGGGGTGCGGATCATCATGGTTATATCCCGCGTGTTAAAGGCGCTTTGCAGGCGTTGGAGCAGGACCCGGATAAACTGAAAATTGCGCTTGTACAGTTTGCAGTGTTGTATCGGGATGGCAAGAAAGCATCCATGTCAACCCGCTCAGGTGAATTCGTAACATTGCGCGAATTGCGCCATGAAGTCGGTAATGACGCCGCACGCTTTTTTTACGTGATGCGTAAAAGCGATCAGCATCTTGATTTTGATCTGGATCTGGCTAAATCGCAAAGTAATGAAAATCCAGTGTATTATGTGCAATATGCGCATGCGCGGATCTGCAGTGTGCTGGCACAATGGGATGGCGACACTGCATCGCTGGTTAACGCGGCAACGGATTTGCTGACAGATCCCGCCGAGCGGGTTTTGCTTCAGCGTCTGATTGATTTTCCGGATACGATTGAAGCTGCGGCACAGGAATTTTCACCCCATTTAATCGCATTTTATCTGCGTGAATTGGCCAGCGAATTCCATAGTTACTATAATTCAACACATTTTCTGGTATCGGAAATCCCGATCATGGAAGCACGGCTCGCGCTTGTGACATCAATCAGGCATGTACTGAAAAACGGATTGGAATTGCTGGGTGTCAATGCACCGGAAAAGATGTAAATTTAGACGCTAAATAGGATATTCATGAGCCGAGATTATAAGTCCCGTCAGTCTCCAGCATCAGCGGACAGCAAAGGCAGCCTGATGCTGGGAATTTTTATTGGCTACACGCTGGGTATTGCAAGTGCCATTGGCATATGGTTTTATCTGGAAAATGCGCCGAGTCCTTTTATCAGTGAAGAACAGATTTCCGTCAATGAAAAGGTCGTGGAGAAAACGGACACCCAAACCCGGGAGACAGATCACGAACCCGAAAATGAAAACACGGCTGTTGCCAAGGTAGAACCGAAAACGCAGTTTGATTTTTATAATATCCTATCCGGTGAAGATACCGGTGTTTTTGATTATGAGACACCACAACAACAAGCCGAAAAACCTCAATCGATAGAAAAACCACTGCAGCAGGATATCGCAAAGCTGCAGCCTCAACCCCAACTTCAGCCGCAAATACAACCACAAATACAACCACAAATACGACCACAGCCTGAACCTCAAGTGATGATTTCACCATCGCCGCCGTCTTCCGTGCCCCAAATCAGGCCGAGCAATCCTGTGGTTGCAGAAAACTATTATCTTCAGGTCGGATCGTTCCGGAGTCATGCCGAGGCTGATAATCTCAAGGCAAGGTTGGCGTTTTTAGGCCTGATTGCATCGGTGCAGTCGGCTGACCTGGCTGAGAAGGGCGTTTGGTATCGTGTACGTGTCGGTCCGTACACACAGAAAACACAAGTGGATAATGTACATGTTACATTGCGAGAAAACGGTATCGATGCGCAGCTGATCAAGATGCGGTGATTAACGGCCGGTCATGTTTTAACATTGAATAACGGGGGTGTTATGAAACAGCTAAGAAAACTTGTCGTTTTATTTGTTTTTCTGATGTCAGGTCTGTGTGGCGCTGTGAGTATTTATGCCAACCCTGTCGAAGGACAGGATTATAAAGTGCTCGCGAATCCTCAGCCGACTCAGAATAAAGCGCTGATCGAAGTGATCGAGTTTTTTTGGTACGGTTGTCCCCATTGCAGTAATCTCCACTTGCCGCTTAAAAGCTGGTTGAAAAGCAAACCGGCTGATGTTGACTTCCGTTATGTGCCGGCGATATTCAGAAGCAATTGGGAACCCGGCGCGAAAATATTTTACACACTGGAAACCATGGGCGGCATGGATGAGTTGCATGATAAAATCTACGATGCGATTCACCGCGACAAAATCAATTTGACCGATGAAGCCACATTGTTCGGCTGGATGGAAAAGCAGGGTGTCGATAAAGATAAATTTGTGAAAATTTATCATTCGTTTACCACACAGAATCAGATCGCCCGATCCAAGCAGATGATGCAACAGTATCAATTGAACGGGGTACCCGTACTGGTGGTCGAAGGCAAATATCTGATTACCGGAAAAAAGGGCGGTACGCCGCAGGATATGGTGAATACCCTGGAGAAGGTCATCGATATGGCGCGGAAAGTGAAACAGTAAACTGGTCTGGACGCGGGACAGGAGTCAAGATTGATGATTTATTTGATGCATTCTGGTGCTGTCATGAATATGTCAGCTTTGATGCTGTCGGTTCACGCATTGGCATTGCAGGTGCTGGCGGTATGGCGTAGGTACGGTAAGAATTTTGGCAGTTAAAACTGAAATGGTTATGTGCACCGGTTGCTTATTTATCATTACTGCGCCTTCAGGAACAGGGAAAACCAGCTTGGTCAGAGCGTTGCTTGAGAACGACCCTGATCTGCGCCTATCTATTTCATATACGTCCCGACTTCCCCGCGAGGGTGAAGTGCATGGACGTGACTATCATTTTGTCAGCCGTGAGATGTTCGAGCAGATGCAGGCTCATGGGGATTTCCTGGAGAGCGCGGAAGTGTATGGCAATTGGTACGGTACTTCGCAGCACTGGATCAGAGACACCATGCAATCCGGGCAGGACATTGTTCTGGAGATTGATTGCCAGGGTGCGGCACAGGTACGCAAGTTTTTTCCGCAATCTATCGGGATTTTTGTTTTGCCGCCTTCAACCAGGGCACTGGAGGAAAGATTGCTTTTGCGGGACAAGGATGCTACCGATGTCATCCGGAGACGCCTGGATGCCGTGCGTGAAGAAGTCGGTCATGTAAATGAGTTTGACTATGTTATTATTAACAACATCCTTGAGGATGCAATTTGTGATCTTGTATGCATCATCAAGGCTGAGCGCCTCAAAAGGGAAAGACAGCTGCAAATGCAGGAAAATCAGGTGTTGGTTTCCCAGCTGACATCTTTTTAAGAACCTGTTCAAGATCTCACTGAAGAGCGCATTGCTGCGTTAAAATCGAACTCAAAATGCTCACATA
>CAZTCY010000131.1:0-6053 GCA_964612715.1 uncultured Nitrosomonas sp.
ACAATTTTGGTTGAATTGAGCCTCTTCAGTTGTCAGTTAATGGGACAGCTGTGATGAAATATGGTGATGATACGGATGTAGTTTTTATAAATGAGGGCCTGCTTTCAATAATTCCAATAATTTATAAATCTCTTTTGCCTTTATTTAACTCGCAACTATTTGGAGTTGGTATAGAAAATCAAAATCTCAATAGAATCATGGATATACTGACCCAGGCTTGTTATTTCAAAAATTCATATACTAATTTGTCTGAAAACAGAGAAATTCAATATCCGCATGCGCATGAATCATGGTACTCAAGTGCTTTAGAAAAGAGAGAATTAGAAAAAATTCGTTCTAATAAAAACATACAAAAATCTGAAGAAAAAATAGAAAAAAATATATGTGGCGAACATCCATCAAATTTCCCATTAGATAGAAAGATCGCACATTTTTTAGCATGTCGTGGGGCGTTTATTTTTTTACTTGGCCATGAATTTTCTCATGCATACAATAATCATTGTGAATTAAGATTTTTGGAGGACATAAATTTTCGTGACCCAGAATATATAGATTATCTTTTTAAAGAATTTGAAAAAGACATTTCGCAGGTTCAGAGTGATTTTATCGATCTCAGAAATTTTTGTGTTAATCAGCCAATTGAAGAAGAAGCTGATGCACATGGACTACAATGTGTCCTAAAGTATTGTTTTGATAATAAATTAGATGAGCAGAGAACATTATGTGTTGTTATTGGTGCTATCGCAACATTTATGATCATGGAAATGCACGAATGTTTATCTATTATCCATGCACTAGGTTCTAAAGAAGCAAAAACTTTTTTTGCCCGCGATCCTTTTCTACGAAATATATTGTACAGAGAAGAACATCCAACCCCGATCACCAGACTGGGCATGGCTCTAAAGCACATCGACTTTCAAAATTATCCGATGACACCAGCCTTGGAAGCGATGAATGAAAGCTTCGTAAAATTATATTCCGAAATATTTTCCTCACTTATAGGGAGCGCTCCTGAGATTGAGCAATTTCTAGGTTCCTCTGACATACTTAACGTGAATTTTGATGATCTTTTAGGCCATCACCTCTGCTTGGGAATAAGTGATTTTTCGAATGACTATTTTTCGAGAATTAAAACGTTGATGCGCTAACAATCACACCGACGCCGTATAGTTTGCTGAAATCAGCGTATATAGCCAAATTAAACATTTAACAGCACGACAAACACTCTTCGTATTTCTCGCATCTTGTAAAGAAATCCAGATTATTTAAGCGGTTCTGTGCCTTCTTCTAGAATGGCCAGATAAGCCTTGTACGCAAACAGCCGGTCGCGCTGACGACCGGTTATTTCTTGTACGATTCCAGTTTTCTCCAGATGCTGGAGCGCTGTATTGATAGTCGGCATGGTAAGCCCCAGTGGAACGACCAAATCTTTCGGGGCAATGACCGGTTTTTTTCGCATGTAGGCAAGAATCTTTAGAGCTGATGGCGCAGCCTTGCCGAGAGCTGTTTCAACTCGATGCTGGTCAGCATCAAACAGATCAAGAATGCGCCGGGCCGTAGCTACGCCCTGATCAGCGGTTTCAATGACACCTCGCAGGAAAAAACTGACCCATTCTTCCCAATCCCCAGTATCGCGGATGTATTGCAACTGATCGTAATACTCATCCCGCCGTGTCTTGAACCAGAGAGACAGATAAAGAATCGGTTCTTTCAAAACGCCATCGGCGCAGAGAAGAAGCGTTATCAGCAACCTCCCTACGCGGCCATTGCCATCAAGAAATGGGTGGATGGTTTCAAACTGCACATGGGCCAGCGCGGCACGAATGAGAACTGGCAAGCCGTCATCATCTGCATGAAGAAATTTTTCGAAAGCACCGAGGCATTCTTCCAGCCGCTCCGGTGGAGGTGGAACAAAGCGGGCTTTTGAGGGCCGTGGGCCACCGATCCAGTTTTGTGACCGGCGAAACTCCCCAGGCATTTTTGTGGAGCCGCGTCCTTTTGAAAGCAGTATTTCATGAATTTCCCGGATTAGCCTCAAGGATAACGGGAATCCGCCACGCATACGTTCCAAGCCGTGATTCAGCGCTGCTATGTAATTGGAGACATCCTGGACATCCTCCTCAGAAGGTGCGCCGGGAGCTGCTTCGCTTTCATGAATCAGAAGATCGGAAAAACTCGATTGTGTCCCTTCAATCTGCGAAGACAGTAGCGCTTCTTTCCGGACATACATATAAATGAACAATCCAATATCCGGCAAAAAACCGGCCAGACCATCCAGGCGGCCAAGAGCGGCGCTGGCGAAGGCCAGCAAACTGCCAAGCTGTCCCATATCCAGGGGAGGCCTGGGAGGCAGAGTGGCCGGAACAAAAGCCCGATATTTTTCCTCTGCCACCGAGCAGGATACAAGTTCACCGGTTTCTCTGACTTTCTTCATAGGGGAGTGCCTATCTTTAATTAACAAATGGCGCTAATTAAACTTATCATGTGATATTTTATTAATATAATCTCTTAGTTAAACACCTTTCGGAGAGAGAAACAACTAATTAAGGGTATGCCATTAAATTTAATTAACTGTAAGGAGCTTGATCAGCTTTTTTAAAAACCAATGAGTGCAAATCTGCTTGCAAAAGGTTTATTAAATTAATGATTTGCGGCGATTATCGACACAATTTGCTAGAAATTAAAACTATGCCCCGTGACTACCTCCAGCAATATTGATTGTCAGTGTTTTCTTATGCTACCGTCGGTTGCTATTTAGCCGTGGGCAATGAGAGCTTAGCTTTGCGCGTTAGTCGCCGATAATTAGAATGAATTTTGAGAAGATTAGCTGGAATGACGCGAAGCCGTCCAGAGTGTAACGTTGGAGAAGGCGATGAGTCAAAAGCCGAATTGCGATCCTGGTTTTGTGGCAACGCGCGTTATGCTTTTGGAAGAAAACAAACTGAGACACACGTGAAGGATGTTATATGAAAATTTCTACGGTGCTGGAGAAGATTGATGAGCACCAGTTGTTTGTGCCCGCTTTTCAGCGGGAATATGTTTGGAAACGAGATGATGCGAAGCAATTAATTGATTCGTTGATCAAAGAGTATCCAACCGGAACAATGCTGACCTGGGAGACTGGCAATCCGCCAGAGCTAAAGGGGCCGCATAAGTATAATTCCAAGCAGGGCGCAGTCCGTATTCTGCTTGATGGTCAGCAGCGAATTACGACTCTATACATGCTCGTTCGTGGCGAGTTGCCACCTTACTATACAGCTGCCGAAATTCTGAACGATACACGTGGATTATACGTAAACGTGGAGACGTTGGAATTGGCCTACTACACTAAGGCCAAGATGGAGAACGATCCACGCTGGCAGAATATCACGGACATCTTCCAGCGGAAAATACGAGCCAAGGACATTGTTCGTAAACTTGAAGTCAGGGGTGAAACATTAAGTCGTGAACGCGACGACATTATGGATGACAACACGCGAGCGATAGAAAATATCCTTGATCGAGAATTCCCAGAGCAAACTATACCAGTTAAAGCGAGCATTCGTGAGGCGATCGATATTTTCTACAAAGTTAACGCGAGTGGTGTTTCTTTGACAGATGCAGAGCTCGCGCTCGCTCAAATTTCCGGCTACTGGCCCGAGGCTCGGGATACTTTCAAACGTAAATTGGCAGAGCTTGCCGACAAAGGTTTTGTCTTCAAGCTGGATTTCGTCGTCTTCGCGCTTCTTGGGTGTCTGTATCATCTGGGCTCAGATATGAAGAAACTGCACGACGCAGATAATAATGAGAAGATACGCGCAGCCTGGAAATTTCTTGATAGCCAAATACTTGATTATGTTGCAAGCCTCATGCGTTCACGCGCGTATGTTGATCATACCGATGAGATCAATTCGGTTTACGCGCTAGTCCCAATAACCGTCTATTGCTTTGACAAGGGTGGCAGGCACTTGACAGAAACCGAGATACGCAAGCTGGTTAAATGGTTCTATTACTCACAAATCAGAGCGCGTTATGTCAGCCAGCTTCCCCAAAAACTGGATCGTGATCTGCGCATTATCAATGAGTCAGATAATCCCTTCGATGAGATGCTAGCAATCATTGAGGAAGAACGGCGTTTGGATATTACACCTGATGAGTTTGTGGGCAGATCGATATCCCACCCACTTTTCGGACTTTTGCGCTGGTATCTGAAGAGCAGAAACGCTGTCTGTTTCACAACAGGTGTTGCTCTCCGGCAGGCCATGGGTAAAAAGTACGCGCTCGAAAACGACCATATTTTCCCGTATTCAAAATTGAAGGCAAAGGGCTACGGTAAAGAAAACCGTTTAAAGTATTCTCTGGCGCAAGAACTGACGAACCGGGCCATTCTCACACAAGTAGCTAATCGCACCAAAAGTGCAGCAGATGCGAAATCCTATCTCGCCGATGTGAAAGTGCGTTTTCCCGGAAGCCTTGCACTTCAATGCATTCCTGAAGATTCAGAGCTCTGGGATATCGAGAACTACGAAGCCTTTCTACAGGTGCGCCGTACTGAGCTAGCAAATCGTCTAAATGCGTTTCTGGAAGGCATAACCGAAACCAAGGCTCCTGAAGCGCCAATCACACTTGAGGAGATGATCGCTGAAGGTGAAGGTGATGAGTTGGAGTTTAAGTCATCCTTGCGCTGGGATTTCAGAGAGCAAGGCCCCAACAAGAAGCTCGAAGAGGTGATCTTGAAAACCATCGCAGCTTTCGCTAATGGTCAAGGCGGCACGCTGTTAATCGGTGTGGACGATGATGGCAAAATTTTGGGCCTTGAGGGTGATTATCACGCACTGGGTGGAGCCAATCGCGACAAATTCGAATTGCATTTACGAAACCTTTTAAACGGTAATCTCGGAATGGCATTTGTAACAAGCAAGATCAAGGTTTCTTTCCCTTCGATTGGAGAATCGGAAATTTGCCAAGTTGACATACAGCCATCAACCAAGCCGCTGGTAATTTCAGTCAAAGACAAAAACGGACAGTCGCAGGAAAAATTCTATGTCCGAAGCGGCAACTCCTCACAGGAGCTGTCACTTAACGAAATGCAAGCTTATCTCTCTGAGAGGTTCACAACATAAGAGCTTGTAAGAGACTTGAGTTCATTGGTAAAGGCAGAAAATCGAATGCCATCGGCTAGGCGCTTATTGACGAGTGGCAGCATCCAAAAAATACCGTCATCCGGTATTGTGCTTCTATATTTTAAAGGGAGGAAGGGTAGACTGATACGCATGATAGCTGCATTCTGGTGGGGCTTTAGGATGACTGCAAGATGTGCGTTGTACTACAAAATGTGCCATTTTTCCGTCCAACGCCATCTTGGCAAGGGAGACGCTGCCGCTCTCCCGTTGCATCCCTCTCGGGTGCGCTAGGCTTCAAATATTGCGATGCAAAATTCTCAGCAAGCGCGTTTGTGGCGCATCATCGGCATCGAGCCTTCATGCACCAGTGAACGTTTGGCCGTTCAATCACCATGACATGGTCCAATAGACCCGGACACCCCAGTTAAGAGAAAATAGACTTAACTGGAGGAGAAAATGACAACAAGGAAGCAATACACGAAAGAATTCAAATTAGATGCAATTAGTCTGGTATTGAATCAGGGATTGGCAGTAGCAGAAGCAGCACGAAGCCTGGACATTAATGCCAACATGCTCAGGCGATGGATCAAGGAACACCTGGCTGACGATACTGGTCAGGCATTCCGTGGCAATGGGAAATTGACACCGGAACAGGCAGAAATCCGCAGCCTGAAGACACAGGTCAGGCAACTGAAGCTGGAGCGGCAGATATTAAAGGAAGCGGCGGTCTTTTTTGCAAAAGAAACGAAGTGAAATATTCGTTCATTACCCAAAGAAAAAAGACCAGCCCAGTCGGCTTGATGTGCCGACTATTGGGTGTAAGCAGCAGCGCCTACTATGCTTATGAACAGCACCGCAAAAACCGGGCCGATGATTTATATCACAAGCGATTGTTGGATGCTGTGCAGGATATCGCAAGATCGTGTGATTATACCTATGGCAGCCGCAGGA
>CAZTCY010000132.1:0-5989 GCA_964612715.1 uncultured Nitrosomonas sp.
TAACGCCTGAGTTAAGCCGCGCCGCGAAGCGGCGTCGGCTTGAACGAATTGTTAGCTGCCGCTCTTGGTGCGTGATATGTCGTAGAGCAAATCACCAAGAATTTCTGAAAAAGTTTCTCCATCGACATTCGCTGAGATTCCTGTGTCATGAAAAAGGTACTGAAGAACAACAGTACACATGGCTTCTACCACCTCATCATTGCCAACTTGGTAGATAGCTGTGTTCTTGAATATGCGGTCATGGGCTGCCGGGTGTGTATTCCGTAAGCACGAGACAGTGTCAACCTCTAAGCTCTGTAGGCAGAGCACTGCGACAGTGAGGCCAAGCGCACGCTTCTTTAGCTTGGGGTCAGCTTGAGGCAGGCCATCCAATAGCCAATCAGTTGCATATTTATCTGCTTCGCGCTCCTCCTGCTCTGAGAACGCGGTGTCGAGCATTGGATGCTGCAAGACAACGTGCGCGATCTCATGATGCAAGATCCAAGCGATTGCGCAGAGAAAAAGCTCTGTCGCAACACGCGAGTCATCACAGCTATGGGAGTCCTGCTTTGGGCGAGGGCCGGAATCAGGCCATGGGGCTGTGCCGGCATTGACCAAGTTGGCTTTAGCCCATTGGAGAATATGGGTTGACTCAATAAGCCTTTTGTTTCCAACGCAGTCAAATTGTGTTGCTCCAGTGCGTTGTGCTGCTGCGTATTCTTGCGTCAGAACCCAGCAATAGTGAGAAAAAGCCCATAAATACTCAAGTGACGCTATGGGTAGGACAATCTCTGGTGTTTGACTATCCGCGTCTAGCCTGACCCTCACTCCAAACTTTGGTTCATCCACCATAACAAAGTCGATCTTGTGGTCGTCGCGTCGCTGTGCGCAGAGACTGGCTTTCTCCGGCGCAACATTGAACGGCGCACCAGCAATTTGGGGTTCAAGAAGACAGATAGGTGAGCGCATGTTCTCTTGGCAGCTAACGTGCTAGCTCAGGGGCGTGAAGCCGGCTTGCCGGCGGAGCGTCCCTCTGGAGCGGCGGGTTAGACATTTGTCAGCGCCCGTACTGCCCGCCCAAGGCTCGGGTAGAACGCTTCTAAAATAGTTGTTGCCACCGGAGACACCCTTATGTCGGCAATTCTCTTGACTCTGAGATCAGGGACTGCGCAGGAAAATTCAGGCTCTCCAGGGGGCATGTTGTCCATTAGGAAACGGGCCTTAATGGTCTGTCCCGGGTTTATGTGATCGGCGACAATCAAACAGGTTTCCCCATCCTCACGTTTGAGCTCCCAAAGCGAATCGTAGCCGGGAGGAACATCTTCCATATAGGCAGGAACGATGTAGGTTGCGTCTAGCGACGTGACCTTAATAGGCGGGTGCTTGATCGCAACATTTCCGCTATTGACAATGTCCAGCTCAAAAAAGACAAGTCGGTCAATTATGTCGCCCTTGTAGGATATTTCTAACTTGTCTTCGTCCTTGAAGAGCTTGCTATTCAGGAGCGGTGTAATTCTCATACGATAAGAGAGTTCCTCATTTCGCATTTGCTTTTTCGCTATGTATGCGGAAAGGAACCACGAAATAACGCCGACGACAATAGTAGCTACGGCTCCAACAATGCCGATGATGTCGGATTGGGTAAGTTGTACTGCCATGTCATGTGGTGATGCCACAGGTGACTCCAAAATTTCTAACGTTAAGTAGACACCTTTTTAGGTGTACAATAAATGTTAATCATAGGTGTATAACTCTAAAATATGATCGGATTCTCCTAAATTTATCATGCCTGTTAATTTGTATCAACCTTTTATGGAAAATAGAAATACACCACCAAAACTCCTGGATCAAGTCCGCAATCGTATTCGTATCAAACATTATAGCCTCCGTACCGAAACACAATATGTGCAATGGATAAAGCGTTTTATTCTGTTCCACGGTAAACGCCATCCACAAGAAATGGACGCTGCGGAGGTGGAGGCATTTTTAACCCACTTGGCAGTGACTGGTAAGGTATCGGCCTCAACCCAAAACCAGGCGTTGTCGGCTTTGCTGTTTTTGTATAAGGAGGTGCTGTTGATTGACTTGCCCTGGCTGGATAAGGTCGTGCGCGCCAAGCAGCCGCAACGGTTACCCACTGTGCTGACGCGCACCGAAGTGCGGGCCGTTTTGGTCCGGATGAGCGGAACCTATGGTTTAATGGCAAATCTCCTGTACGGCACGGGGATGCGTTTGATGGAATGTGTGCGTCTCAGAGTGAAGGATGTGGATTTTGAACGCGGCGAGATTTTGATCCGCGATGGCAAAGGGGCCAAGGATCGCGTTACGATGCTGCCGGAGTCGCTGGCGGGTCCTTTACAGGCATATTTGCTTCAGCGCCGGGCTTTGTTCGATGATGATAACCGGTTGGGTAAGGCGTCGGTGTATTTACCGGACGCGTTGGAACGTAAATATCCCAGCGCAGCAACAGACTGGGTATGGCAATATATTTTCCCTTCCGGGAGTTTTTCGACCGATCCGCGCAGCGGTGTCGAGCGGCGGCATCATATCGACGAGAAACTATTGCAGCGGGCGATGAAAAAAGCGGTGCAGGCCAGCGGCATAACCAAGCTGGCCACGCCACATACCTTACGCCATTCGTTCGCGACCCATTTGCTCGATTCGGGCTACGATATCCGCACCGTCCAGGAGTTGCTCGGTCATCAGAATGTACACACGACGATGATTTATACCCATGTACTGAACAAAGGCGGGCGCGGAGTCAGAAGTCCGCTGGATATGTAAATTCAGGCTGAGCCGGAACCGGATTTTACGGTGCGATGCATATCTGTAGACAATGGACCTTCGAGCCTCAGAATTTTCAACGCAATCCAATCCACCCAATGACGGGACTAAGCCGCTGGAAATTTCTCTTTCCTTACCCGTCTATCTTGATTTGATTCGGTCCATTTCCTGAGAATCGATCGAGGTAAAGATAAATGACCGGTGTTATAAACAGGGTAATAATCTGGGAGAATAATAACCCGCCTACCACTGCCAGCCCCAACGGTTGACGCAACTCGGCGCCAGCACCGAGACCCAGGGCAATCGGCAGCGCGCCCATCATGGCGGCAAGTGTCGTCATCATGATTGGACGAAAACGTAACAGACAAGCGGTACGAATCGCCTGATAAGGCGCCATATGCTGCTCACGCTGGGCATCCAGTGCAAAATCGATCATCATGATGGCATTCTTCTTGACAATCCCGATGAGCAATAAAATACCGATCATGGCAATGATGGAAAGCTCGATATCGAATAACCATAATGTGCCCAACGCACCTACGGCTGCCGAAGGAAGACCGGAAAGAATGGTAATCGGGTGAATATAACTTTCATAGAGCACACCCAGTAAGACGTAAATCACCAGCAATGCAGCGACAATCAGTATGATCTGGCTTGTTTGAGAAGATTGAAAGGCTGCCGCATCCCCTGCAAAGCTGGTCAGAATATTGTCAGAGAGATTCATTTCCTGCTCGAAGTGTCCGATCAGTCTGGCGGCATCTCCTAAAGCCGCACCGGGCGCAAGGTTGAACGAAATCATCAGCGATTCAAGTTGCCCTACATGGTTGATCGCCAGCGGACCCATTTCACGCACGACCGTGGCCACACTGGATAATGGCACCAGCGCGCCGTTTCTGGCACGCAAATGGATGTTGTCAAAAGCGCTTTCATCCGTACGATACTCTCCGGCAACCTGCAGAATAACCCGGTAACTATCGCTTGATGTAAAAATAGTCGAAACCTGGCGTTCACCGAAAGCGCTATATAACGCCGAACGAATCGCGGCGATCTCTACGCCGAGCAAGTTGGCTTTATCACGATCAATCTCAAGCCGTGCCTGAAGCCCCTTGAGCTTCAGATCACTGGTGACATCACGAAAAACCGCATTCTCTTGCATACGCGACATCAGCATATCCGCCGCCATGTACAGATCTTCGGCCCGCACACTACGCATCACATATTGATAGCGGCTCTTGCTGGGCATACTGCCCAGCCGCAGATTTTGTGTTGGCGTCATGAATACCTTGATCCCGGGAACATCACGTACTTCCGCACGCAGCGCTTCCAGTACTTTATTCATTGCCGGACGTTCGCCATGCGGCTTAAGACCGACAAATATCCGCGCACTATTGGCACCTTCTGTAAAGCCAATACTGTTATCAATAACAGGATTAGCCCGAATGATAGCGTTTGTCCGCTCTACCAGCCGGGTCAGCGCTGGAAAAGAAATATCTTCTGCTGCTTCAATCGTAATCATGATTCGGCCTGTATCTTCTTCAGGAAAGAATCCTTTGGGCAGAATCATGAAGAGCACACCCGTTACAACGAAAGTACTCATGGCAATACCCAGCACTGTCCGCCGGTGACACAATGCCCAATCCAGCACGTATTCATAGGCGGCCAATAAACGATTGAACCCGCTTTCAAACCATTGCGTCAATCTCATACCCTGTTCATCAGCCTTATGCTGAGACAGATAACGGCTTGCCATCATGGGAATCAGTGTCAATGAAACAACTGCCGACATGAGTATGGCGATACTCACGACGGCAGCAAATGCGTGAAACATCATACCAATCACACCCGGCATGAAAAAAACCGGAATGAATACCGCCACTAGTGAAATGGAAATGGACACGATAGTAAACGTAATCTCCTTTGACCCGCGCACCGCAGCCTGCAGCGGTGACAAGCCATTTTCAACATGACGTACAATATTTTCCAGCACCACAATTGCGTCATCCACAACCAGTCCTACAGCGAGCGTAATCGCCAGCAGGGAGATATTATCCAGGGTATAGTCAAAAACACGCATGAGTGCAATTGTCCCCAGCAGCGAGATCGGCAGCGATAAAGCCGGGATAAACGTCACAGTGGGTTTGCGGAGAAACAGAAACATGACCAGAATCACCAGCGCGACTGTTAATCCGAAGGTCAATTGCACATCAAAAATCGCCTCCCGGATGGATAGTGAACGGTCAAGATGGAGCGCTAACTGAACAGAAGCCGGTAGTTGAGCGTTGATTCCAGGCAAGGCGGCCTTAATGGCATCGACCGTTGCCACGATATTCGCGCCGGGTTGTGCCAGCACGGAAAGCGTAATGGATGGATGGCCATTCGTCCAGCTCGCGGTCTTAACGGATTCCACACTGTTTTCAACGACCGCCACCTCTGACAGCCTGACTGGATGGCCATTGGGCGCCGTCGCAACAATCAAATCCGCAAATGCATCAGCGTTATCAAGCTGGCGATTGGCCTGAACAATCAGCATCTGGCGCGGCCCATCCAGGGTACCTACCGGTGCATTGTCATTGGCCTTTGCCAATGCCGCTGCAATGTCATCCACAGTTAAGTTACGCGCCGCTAACGCAAGCGGATTGACCTGCACGCGTACCGCATACTTTTTCTGGCCGTTGATACGTATTTCCCCTATGCCCGGCAGGGTGGACAACGTGGGCACAATCAGTTTGTCCGCAAAATTGTTCAAATCCGGAAATGGCATCGTCTCTGACGTGAGCGACAGGATCGTAATCGAAGTGTCGGCTGGGTTGACTTTCAGATAGGAAGGCATTGTCGTCATTTCAACGGGTAATGCCTGCTGTGCGCGCAACAATGCCGCTTGAACATCCACTGCAGCACTATCCATATCGCGATCCTGATTGAACTCCAGCGTGATTGCGGTATTTCCCTGCGTACTGGTTGAGCTGATGACCGATAGGCCGGCGATGGCTGAAAACTGCCGCTCGAGGGGTGTTGCCACTGCCGAAGCCATCGTATCCGGGCTTGCGCCCGGCAGCACGGCATTAACCGTAATAGTGGGCGTATCAAAGCGGGGTAATGCTGCAATAGGCACGCTGCTATAAGCAAGGATCCCGGCAATGACTGCCGTTAATGACAACAATACGGTCATCACAGGACGGCGAATACATAATTCTGCCAGATTCATCGCTTACTTAAACAGGCCGGG
>CAZTCY010000133.1:0-5833 GCA_964612715.1 uncultured Nitrosomonas sp.
TATCCTTTTTATTTGTTCATGCGCAAACCATACCATTAGCAGGTAAGGTAATAAACGAAAAGAATGAACCTGTTCCGGGCGTTTCCATTAAAATTACAGGTACCGGTGGCGGTACTACCAGTGATATTGAAGGGCGATATACCTTACCTCTTTTACCCCAAAAAAAATATGAGCTGGATATTTCTGCGGTCGGCTACGAATCAAAAAGCATAACCGATGTAGAAGTAGTGAGCGGGCAGGTGAATGAATTGAATATAATATTAAATGTAAGGGCTAAAGATATGGCAGGCGTTGTAGTTACTGCCAAAAAATCGAGTGCCAAAGTGGAAACGGTTTCATCCGCATTGCAGTTTCAAAAAAATACCAATACCGTTGCTTCTGTTATTTCTGCCGAATCTATACGCCGCAGCCCGGATAAAAATACGGGAGAGATATTGAAAAGAATACCCGGCGTAAGCCTGCAGGAAGGCCGCTTCGTGGTGGTAAGAGGATTGGCAGACAGGTATAACCAGGCAATGCTGAATGGAATATTGCTTACCAGCACCGAACCGGACCGCAAGGCGTTTTCTTTTGATATGTTTCCTGCACAAATAGTAGATAATATAATAATAAACAAAGCATTTGTGCCGGAATTTCCCGGAGAGTGGGCCGGTGGCCTGATCCAGATAAATACTAAAGACGTACCAGCTAAAGATTTTTTTAATGTGCAGGTCGGTACCGGTTTCAATGCCCAAACAATCGGAAAGGATTTTTACAAAGTGCCCGGCGGAAAGACCGACTGGTTAGGCGTGGATGATGGATACAGAAGCATGCCTCCTTCTTATGCTTCTAAAACGCAATTTGATGAACTTACGGCTGCCGGCAAAACAGCCATTGGAAAGGAAATGAAAAATGACTGGACCGGTAGGCAGGGGAACGCCCCCCTGAATATTTCTTTTCAGGCAAACGGCGGAATCAATACAACTATTTCGGGCAAAAAAACAGGCGGTGTGTTAAGCCTGATATATAATAAAACCAGCCGCTACCAGAAATTGCTCAACCGGTTAAATTCCATTAATGGGGAAAATGTTTCCATAGATTATAATTATAATGATGATAAATACGCAGAAGATATAAACTGGGGCGCGCTGGGAAGCTTAACCGTTCAGCTTGATCCGCGGAACAAAATTTCCATAAAGTCTGTTTTAAATGTAAATACTACCGATTATATTACGCAACGTTCAGGAATAAGCAATGTACGGGGCGATGATATACTGGGCTCGGAAATAAAATTCAGGCAGAATACCTTCTTTACCGTGCAGGCAATAGGTGAGCATAGCTTAGCCACTCCATTAAAGCTAAAATGGTATGGTTCATTTAATATTCTTGATTCATATACCCCCGACCAGAGGAGACAGCAGTATACAAGGACTGCCGGCACAAACGACCCCTATTTATTATCTATAGGCAATTCACTTTCCCAGGAAAGCGGCAGCCGTATATTTCAAACCTTAAATGATTATGTCTATACCGGAGGGGGTGATCTAAACTATAGTTTTAATCTCTTTGGTCAAAAGCAAGCAATAAAAGGCGGGTATATGCTGCAGGTAAAAGATCGCCTGTATGATGCGAAACCCTTTTCAATTTACCTGCCCATAGATAACCCGGTTTTGCGTCAGTTGCCTGCAGATAAAGTATTTGCGCCGGAGAACTTTGGCGATGGCGCCAGCAATAGCAACAGGTTTGCGTTTGATATCATTAAAGGAACGAATTTCCGCTATTTGGCAAATACTATTTTAAATGCAGGTTACCTGCAATTTGACAATCAGTTCACACCGGAATTAAGAGTAGTTTGGGGTGTAAGAGTGGAGAACTATGATCAGTTGGTAGGCAGCACACGCGAAAGTGATCCGCGCTTTACACATTCCAAAGTAAATGACTTTTTACCCGGCTTAAACGCTACCTATAAGCTTACCGGCAACGCAAATCTCCGCTTGTCTGCTTCGCAAACTGTGATACGCCCGGAATTGCGTGAACTGGCATTTTTAAACCTGTACGACTTTGAATTGAACGCATCTATCCAGGGCAACCCGGTTTTGAAACGTACAAAGCTCAGCAACTTCGATCTCCGGTATGAGCTTTATCCACGCTCAGGAGAAGTATTTTCTTTAGGTGTATTTTATAAATATTTTACCAACCCCATTGAGCAGATTTTTAATGCGGGAAGCGGCGGTGCAAGCACATTCAATTACCAGAATCCTGAAAAAGCAAAATCCTACGGAGCTGAATTGGAAATTCGCAGACGGCTTGATTTTGCAGATGTATTAAGAAATATCACTTTCCAGGCCAATGCAGCATATATATACAGCCGCGTGGAAGATAAAGGCCTTAATCTGGAAAGATCTCTGCAGGGCCAGTCTCCCTATACCGTAAACCTCGGACTGATGTATGATTGGCAGGAACAGGGGTTTGCCGCTACTTTGCTCTTTAACCAGATCGGGCAAAGAATATACCTTGTTGGCGATATTTCTGCCGGTGCAGGCTCCCCCGATATTTATGAAGCGCCCAGACCGTTGCTTGATCTTCAATTGAGTAAAAAGGTAATTAAAGACAAGGCAGAGATTCGCCTGAACATTTCTGACATGCTGAATCAAACCCAATATTTTTATCAGAATACAGATAATAAAACAGGTTTTCAGAAAGGTAAGGATCCGGTGCGGTTCTCACGAAAATGGGGTACCACTTTCGGTGTAACATTCAGCTATGCGTTATAATAAATTTCGTTCGTCAAATAAAACAATAGAAATACATGAAAAAAGCAATACTATCGGCTGCGGTTACCGCGCTACTGGTAATAGGTGGCTGCCGGAAAATTGAAGTAGACGGCAATGGCAATGGAAACGGAAACGGCAACGGCGGGGGTAACGGGTCAACTGTTACATTAACCGGCCGTATTACAGAAAACACCACCCTGAAAAAAGCTGATGAAAATATTTTATCGGGACTGGTATATATTACAAGCGGTGTAACTTTAACTGTTGAGGCTGGTGCTGTAGTAAAAGGGGATTATAAGGGCACTAATGTAGCGGCGTTGATTATATGCCGTGGTGGTAAAATTGAAGCAAAAGGTACCCAGGATGAACCTATTGTATTTACCAGTTCTTCCCCTGATCCCCGTTCCGGCGATTGGGGCGGCATTGTGATTTGCGGAAAGGCCAGCATCAACTCAGAATTTACCGGCACAGGTGGCGGAAAGGGCATCCTGGAGGTTGAGGGTGGTATCAACAATGCTAATGGTGACGGACTTGCCGGAGGAGGAGATAATCCCGATGACAACGACAACAGCGGAACCCTGCAATATATTCGTATTGACTATGCGGGTTATGCCTACCAGCCCGATAAAGAGGTAAATTCGCTTACCCTTGCTGCAGTGGGCAGCGGCACCACTATAGATCATATACAGGTTAGCTATGCCAAAGATGATGCCTTTGAGTGGTTTGGCGGCACTGTGAATTGTAAATACCTGATTGCGTATAAAACACAGGATGACGATTTTGATACGGATAATGGATTTAGCGGAAGTGTGCAGTTTGGTTTAATTATTCGGGATTCGCTGATTGCGGATATTTCAAAGTCAGAATCATTTGAGAGTGATAATAATGCTGCAGGCGCTGATATAACTCCTCAAACCAGAGCCGTATTTTCCAATATTACCTCCATAGGTCCGCTGGAAAACCTGAATAATATTGGTAACAGTAATTATCTGGGTGCCATACAGATCAGAAGAAACGCTTCTATTTCTATTTTTAATGCTGTATTCTTAGGTTGGCCAACCGGCTTGCTGATTGATGCAAGTACCGGCAGGGCTACCGACAGGAATATTTCCGACGGTACGTTACGTATGGGAGGCGTGATTATTGCAGGATGCAAAACGCCCGTAAATTATACCAAGGGAACCAATACTGATGTTACGGGAGCTACACCTGAAATAATACTGGATTGGTTCCAAACACCGGCATATAAAAACAGGATACTTGAAAAAGCAGACAATTTGTACACACGCCCGTTTGATTATGCCAGCCCTGATTTTATTCCTTTCGGAAATGCAACGTCCATATTGGTTGATCAGCCCGCAAATACCTACACTTATTTTGATGATCCCATTATTACGGCACGTCCTTTTATAACGAAGGTTAATTTCATTGGCGCTATTGCTCCCGCCGGCGAATATGCAGGATGGCATAAAGGGTGGACAAGATTTGGCAACAATTAATTTTAAGTCTGAGGCATTTCACTTTTCAGGCGTTGTTCTATAAGGGACAGCGCTTTTTTTGCCTTTTATGTTTCTTTGGTTGGTTTGATGCAGTGCTGTAATTCCAGGCAAGAAGTAAGGAGTACTCTTAGGCTTATAATGAGCCATTTTTGGGGTTGATGTTTGATAAAATACGTTGAACTGTAAAACGGGCGGTCAGCCGCAGCACCCCTTTGAAATGATGTTCGGTTCGCAAGATATTTTTTACTGTCGGCGGGTACATTACAGCCCGAGGGTTTTATTCAGTTGCCCCTCCATCTTTGAGAGGGCTTCCGTAACGTCCTTCTCCAAAACCGTTGATTTTCCGCTCTGTAGCTGGGTTGCATACCATAGCAGTACCATAGACACATAGTCCTGCATATCCTTACCCGCAAACTCCGTTTTGAATTCAATGATCTTATCATTGATGATTTTAATGGTTTTTCTTACCTGTTCTTCATCTTCCGGCGCCACCTTGATCCTGTAGGTTCTGTCGCCAATACCAATATTAATAGCTATGAGCGTTTGCATATGCTGAATATTAATGTTAAATTTATTCACAGTTTATCAACAGTAAGCTGAACTTATTCCGTTATGTTAAAAATAGGCCCAAACAATTGATGAAATCTGAAACCGAAAAACCATCCATAAATGCTTGCAAAACTAAAATCCCTGATATTTATTGATACCCTGTTCTTTGAGCTAAGTGATGCTACTGCTTCCTCTTTAAGGGCCGTGCTTAAAGACGATAAAGGAAAAGTGTGCAGCATGTTCGAAACGGAAGTAGTGCCGGCACAGAAGTCTTTTTGCTGGGACGGACTCAATGATTTGCCATACGGTGTGTATACGCTCGAACTGTCGGGAGGAAAGGAGGAGCAGCGGATGCGGCTGGTAAAAAGGATTTAACTATTGATTTACCAGCAAAGCAATACATTGATCAATTTCTTTAATGTATGCATTGACCCTTTTCTCCAGCTCTGATTTTACTTCCTGTCCTGCCTGCCCGGAAGAAATTTTTGCAATCTCCACCTGCTGTTGTAACCATGCCGCTTTTTCTTTTATGGTTTGTTCACTTAACTTAATTTGTTCAAGGTCCTGCTTTAGCCTGATGTTTTCTTTCAGCAATGTATGATGTTGTTTGAGCAGCAACTGCAGCTTTTCGTTTACCCGGCTAATATGTTCATTAAGGTGGCTCATACATAAACACAGCAATAAGATACAGTTTATTTCCTTATTTCTGCCGATAATTCCTGCTCAAAGGTATGCATGATCTGCTGCATCATACCATCAATTTCACTATCCGTCAGGGTTTTTTCGTTATCTAAGAATGTCATATTTATGGCAAAGGATTTTTTACCTGTACCCAGCTTATCACTTTCAAATACGTCAAACAGGTTTACAGACTGCAGCTTTTTGATATTGGCATTTTTAACGGACTGTTCTACCTTTTCATAGGGAAGCTGCTTATCTACCACAATAGCAAGGTCGCGTTGTACCGCCGGGAACCTTGGTATTTCGGAATATCCCGGTTGCTGTTTTGAAGCATAATGGTATATCTTTTCC
>CAZTCY010000134.1:0-5710 GCA_964612715.1 uncultured Nitrosomonas sp.
CCGTCACTACTGGTTTTCTGCGCGATTTGCAGCATCAATCCTTCGAGTCTGCTCGCAACAGCCTGCGCTGCACCCAACGTGTCAGACTGTTTTTGCTCCAGTTCAGCACGGCGCTTTTCAAATTCAGCAATAGCCGTTTCAGTCGCACGCTGCGCTTTACCTTGCGGAATCAGATAGTTTCTGGCATAACCGCTTTTTACGTTAACAACTTCTCCCAATCGCCCCAGCTTGGAGATTGTTTCCAATAATATGATCTGCATATCCAGACTCCTCAGTGACGATCAGTGTACGGCAATAACGCCAGAAAGCGTGCGCGCTCAATCGCAGTGCCAAGCTGGCGCTGATAAAAAGAACGTGTACCGGTTATACGTGCAGGAATAATTTTACCGTTCTCGTTGATGAAGTCTTTCAAAAGCTCAATATCCTTATAATCAATGGTTTTAACGCCTTCAACCGTAAAGCGGCAAAATTTCTTGCGCTTGAACAACGGACGGTTTGCTCTTCTTTCTTTTTCTTTATCTTTTCCATCTTTACGTTTAAAAAAACGTGTCATAATTTTTTCCTGTTATTCCAATTAAATTTGAACGATATGATCGGCATGCAATACCAGTTGCTGATTATTCTGACTTTTCCGGTTAAGAAACCCGGTAATCTTGATATGGTCACCAATGCTCAAATCGGCCATGGTTGTCGCTGTCTCGCCGAAAGCCACTACTGGCAATTCACAATACACTTGCCGCAATGTTTCCGCCTCTTTCTGGCTGGAATGATGTTTAACAGCGCAGTCAATCGCGGGTATACCTGCCGGAGTATAACGCAACACGCCTAGGCGGACGACTTCACCACTGATAATCGTCTGGTTGCACTTCACTTAAATTTTTTAAATTTTATGTCGCGGTATCGACGGCTTCCACTGCTTCGGTCGCTGTACCTGCCGGTTCACCACTGTCAGTCGGTGCACCGTCATTTTCAGCTTCTCCCGTATCATTACTCGACAGATCGGCCGCTGCATCGGCTTTTTCTTTCTGCTGCAGCATCGGTGAGGGCTCTTTCACCGGACCATCCATTCTTACGATGAGATGACGCAAAATCGCATCGCTAAATTTAAAAGCATATTCAAGATCATTCAATGCTTCCTGATTACATTCGATATTCATCAGAACATAGTGCGCTTTATGCACTTTCTGAATCAGATAAGCCAATTGACGCCTTCCCCAATCCTCAACTCTGTGAATCTCACCATCCTTGGCTGTCACAATCCCGCGATAACGCTCTATCATCGCCGGCACTTGTTCACTTTGATCAGGGTGAACGATAAATACAATTTCATAATGTCGCATACTCTCTGCTTTTTCCTTCCGGGTTACAGTCTTCCACAAGCTCATGGTAAGACAAGGTTTAAAAATCGCTTATTTTACTGAATCACAACGACAACATCAAATAAACTTGATTTCACAGAACAGAACAAAATCCAGAATCCGATACCGATATGATCTTCAGCTGGCAACAACCGCCTCCGGAAACGAATAGCGACAAATTTCGACCGCAGTGGCGAATCAATGCCATGACTGCAGAATGAACTGGTAAAATCAATGCATACTTTTAATAACCGCGAAGATCCCATTTAAATATCGCGCTACAGATTCAACTCTAAAATACACAGTCGCACACCATGTTACTAATGATCGATAATTACGATTCTTTCACCTACAATCTCGTGCAGTATTTCGGCGAACTCGGGGAAGACGTCGTTGTATACCGTAATGATGAAATCACGCTGGAGACGATTACGCAACTGACGCCTGAGCGGATTGTCATTTCTCCGGGCCCCTGCACACCGAATGAAGCAGGCATATCCCTGTCAGTCATCAAGCAATTCAGTGAAAAAATACCTGTCCTCGGCGTTTGCCTGGGGCATCAAAGCATAGGGCAGGCGTTCGGCGGCAAAATCATTCATGCCAAACAACTGATGCACGGCAAAACATCGCCGATCTTCCATCATGACAAAGGCGTTTTCCGCGGTTTACCCAATCCCTTCATCGCCACACGTTATCATTCGCTGGTCATAGAACGTGCCACATTGCCGGATTGCCTGGAGATAACCGCATGGACAGAGGACGATGAAATCATGGGTATCCGGCACAAGACGCTGAATATCGAAGGCATACAGTTTCATCCCGAATCGATCCTCAGCGAGTACGGCCACGATATGCTGAGAAACTTTTTAAATCAAACACCGCACTGACCCGGAAGTTATGAAACCACAGGAAGCTTTAAGTCGAATCATCGACCATCAGGAAATCCGGCATGATGACATGCTGTCACTTATGCGTCAGATCATGCAGGGCGAAGTTTCACCGATTCTGATTTCCGCGATTATCACCGGTCTGCGCGTCAAAAAGGAAACCATTGGCGAAATTGCCGCAGCCGCCAAAGTCATGCGTGAATTTGCCACACCGGTCAACGTAACCGATAACCATCGTTTAGTCGATACTTGCGGCACTGGCGGCGATGCGGCGCATACCTTCAACATTTCCACAACGGCCGCCTTCGTCAGCGCCGCTGCGGGCGTCCGGGTGGCCAAACATGGCGGACGGTCTGTTTCCAGCAAATCGGGCAGCGCCGATGTACTTGAAGCGCTGCGCGTTAACCTGAATCAAACGCCCGAGCAGGTTGCCGACAGCATCAATAAAATCGGCGTCGGTTTCATGTTCGCGCCAAATTATCACAGCGCCATGAAATATGCCGCACCGGTTCGCCGCGAACTCGGCATCAAGACTATTTTTAACATCCTGGGCCCGCTGACCAATCCCGCCGGCGCCAGAAAACAGGTGCTTGGCGTGTTTGATACCCGGCTCGTTTCAATTCTGGCGCATGTGTTGCAGCAGCTTGGCAGCGCGCATGTGATGGTCGTCAACGGTGCAGACGGCCTTGATGAAATCACCATCAGCGGCGCAACCCGTATCGGCGAACTCCGACAAGGCGCCGTAACTGAGTACACCATTCGTCCGGAAGATTTCGGATTGCAATCGGCGCCGATCGCGTCGATACAGGTCAATGACAGCGACCAGGCCAAGGCGATGCTGATTTCCGTACTGGAAAATAAAAAAGGCCCGGCGCGTGACATCGTGTTACTGAATGCCGGTGCGGCGGTGTATGTATCCGGGATTGCCGATACGCTTGCACAAGGCATACTGGCCGCGCAGCGCGCGATTGAAAGCGGCGCGGCATTGCAGAAACTGCATGAACTGGTTGCATTTTCCAATCAAGGCAATGCAAACCCAACAACCGCATAATTCGTAAAATGTCAGACATACTCAAAAAAATACTGGCCACCAAGGTACAGGAAATCGCTGCGGCCAAAGCGCAAACGTCACTAACCGAAATGCTCGCCAGAGCAACATCCGCGCCGCCCGCACGTGATTTCACTGCGGCCATTCAAAATAAAATAACCGCCGGACAATCCGCCGTGATTGCCGAAATCAAACAAGCCAGCCCGAGCAAAGGCGTACTGCGCGGCCCGAAATCGGCGCATGCACCGCATTTGAGTTTCAATCCAGCCGAAATCGCAGCAACCTATGAACAACACGGTGCGGCCTGCCTGTCTGTACTGACTGACCGCCAGTATTTCATGGGCGGCCCCGAATACCTGCAACAAGCCCGCGCTGCCTGTCAATTGCCGGTATTGCGTAAGGATTTCATGCTTGAGGATTATCAGGTTGCTGAAGCGCGCGCAATGGGTGCAGACTGCATCCTGCTTATCGTCGCGGCATTCACGATGGATAATGATTTCGGCGCTGAAAATCTGGACAACTTTGCACACGATCCGCTCAGACAAATGCGCACACTTGAAGCATTGGCGCATGAACTCGGCATGTCGGTACTCGTTGAAGTACATGATGGCGAAGAGCTGTCGCTCGCGCTGCAACTCAGAACACCGCTGATTGGTATTAACAACCGTAACCTGCGCACGTTTGAAACCCGCCTGGACACCACCTTGCAATTATTGGAACAGATACCCGATGATCGCGTTATCGTTACCGAAAGCGGCATTCACACACCGCAAGATGTTGCATTGATGCGCCAGCACAACGTCAATGCATTCCTCGTCGGCGAAGCATTTATGCGCGCGGATGACCCGGGTGCAGAACTAGCGCGGTTGTTTGCAAGTTAAGGTTATAAATAGACAGCGTAAAATTTAACGCTCATACGCCAGCACAGGCGCCAGCCACCGCTCCGCCATTTCCACCGTCCATCCTTTACGCCGCGCATAATCTTCCACTTGATCTTTGCCGATTTTGCCGACGGCAAAGAAAGTCGAGTCCGGATGCGAGAAGTAAAAACCCGACACCGCAGCAGTCGGCACCATGGCGAATGATTCGGTGATAATGATACCGGCTTTCTCCGTCGCGCCGAGCAGCTCGAATAAAGGCCCTTTTTCGGTATGGTCCGGACATGCCGGATAACCGGGTGCGGGACGAATGCCGCTGTATTCTTCGTTAATCAGTTGTTCGTTACTCAGTGTTTCGTCTTTGGCATAGCCCCAGAATTCACGCCGCACACGCATGTGCATATGCTCGGCAAACGCTTCCGCGAGACGGTCTGCAAGTGCTTTGAGTACAATGGCGCTGTAATCGTCATTGGCGTCTTCAAAGGCTTTAATACGTTCATCGATACCAAAGCCCGCACTGACAGCGAATAAGCCGATGTAATCCTTAATTCCGGTATCTTTGGGCACGATGAAGTCCGACAGGCATCGATTCGGCTTACCGGTGGGTTTTTGTGTTTGCTGGCGCAGGCAGTGCCAGACCATGGCGATCTTTGCCCGGCTTTCATCGGTGTAGATTTCGATATCATCACCGATCGCGTTCGCCGGAAACAAGCCGATGACCGCATTGGCCGAAAGCCATTTCTGTTCGATAATTTTCTTCAGCATCATCTGCGCATCACGGAACAGCTGGCTTGCAGTTTCGCCAACAACCTCGTCTTCCAGAATAGCCGGATAGCGGCCCGCCAATTCCCAGGCCTGAAAAAAAGGTGTCCAGTCGACAAACGGAACAATTTTTTCCAATGGATAATTGTTCAAAGTGCGTATGCCGATCAGCTCCGGCTGCAGCGGCTGATAGTTTGACCAGTCCGGCTTGAACGCATTCGCGCGCGCTTGTTCAATCGTTAATAACTGCGACGGGCCTTTCTTGTTTTTGTGCTGCGTGCGCACTTTTTCATATTCATCCTTGATACCTTGCATATAATCGGCTCTTAAATCCTCCGACAGCAGATTGCTGCATACGCCGACAGCACGGCTTGCATCCGGCACCCAAACCGTCGCGCCTTCGTAATGCGGCGCAATCTTGACAGCGGTATGCACGCGAGACGTTGTCGCACCGCCGATCAGCAGCGGAATGGTGAAGCCCTCGCGCTGCATTTCCTTGGCCACATGCGTCATTTCTTCAAGCGAAGGGGTGATCAATCCGGACAGTCCGATAATATCGGCATTTTCTTTCCTGGCCATGTCCAGGATTTGCGCGCTCGGCACCATTACGCCCATGTTAATGACTTCGTAATTGTTACACTGCAATACGACGGCGACGATATTTTTGCCGATGTCATGCACATCGCCCTTGACGGTTGCAACGACAATCTTGCCCTTGGGACGCGAATCGCCGAGCAGTTTTTTTTCCGCCTCGATAAATGGCAACAGATGCGCAAC
>CAZTCY010000135.1:0-5637 GCA_964612715.1 uncultured Nitrosomonas sp.
TGGTCGAAGCGGATGCGCTGGTGATATTGACTGACCAGGCCGGGCTTTTTACCAGCGATCCGCGTAAAAACAGCGATGCACAATTACTTTCCGAAGTCAGTGCGGCTGATGCCGCATTAATGGGAATGGCCGGCGGCGTTGGCAGCAGCATCGGCAGCGGCGGTATGCTGACAAAAGTGATCGCTGCAAAACGTGCAGCACGCAGTGGCGCGCATACTATCATTGCATCCGGTCACGAACCGCAGGTGCTGGTGCGTATGGCGCAGGGCGAGTCCATTGGTACACGTCTGCTGGCGACAATACCCGTGCTGGCGGCGCGTAAGCAATGGCTCGCGGATTATCTGCAAGTGCGTGGCAGAATTACCCTCGATCAGGGTGCTGTCAACGCACTAATTATGGATGGGAAAAGTCTGCTGCCGATCGGTGTGACGCATGTCAGCGGTGATTTTGACCGGGGTGAGGCGGTTGCCTGTTTTACACCCGAAGGCCGTGAGATCGCGCGCGGATTAATCAACTATAATACCGAGGAAACCCATAAAATTATGGGTAAGCCGAGTAGCAGTATTGAAACGCTATTGGGTTATGTTGACGAGGCCGAACTGATTCATCGCAATAATCTGGCCTTACTTTAATCATAGAGCTAACGCACGCCATGTTTTTGCGGGATCCGTAAAAACACATCATATTCAGATGAATGAGCCTGTCGATAAAAGTCTGCAACGTATTGCCGCCATTGATTGGATGCGCGGTATCGTCATGATTTTAATGGCGCTGGATCATGCGTCGGGCTTTTTCAATCAAGGTCGTATTTTTGCGGATTCTGTTCTGCTTTATGAAAGTGGTAGCCTATTTGCAAGTGATCAGTTTTTAACGCGCTGGGTCACGCATATCTGCGCGCCGACGTTCATTTTTCTGACTGGCGCGTCAATTGCTGTCAGTAATGCGCAACGTCTGCGGCAAGGAATATCGCAAGCCGTCATAGACCGGGAGTTATGGCTGCGCGGTATTTTTATTGTGATGCTCGATATCGTATTGCTCTCGCTGGTATCCGGTAAGCTGGTTTTGCAGGTTCTGTATGCGCTTGGTGCCGGCATGATCATGATGGTGTGGTTGCGTCGTCTGAACGTGTACGTTGTGTTGATGACAGCAATCGTTATCGTGGTCTGCAGTGAATGGTTACTAAAGTGGACCTGGATGCCTGGTGATCATGTGCCGCTGTGGCTCGCACTGACTTTTGCGCCCGTTTTTTCAGGGGCGTACAGCGTGTTATATCCCGCGATACCGTGGCTGGCTATCATGATGTTGGGTTGGGGCTGGGGTGAATGGATGCTGTCCAAACAACCCGGGCCGCAATGCATGCAGCGCTTGTTGTTTATCTGTGGTGGGTGTGCATTGCTGTTATTCGTCCTGGTCCGTAGTATTGACGGTTATGGCAATATGTTTATGCAGCTGGAAGGCCATTCGGTTATACAATGGCTGCATGTCAGCAAATATCCACCCGGTCTCGCTTATATCCTGCTTGAACTCGGATTGATGGCCATCATATTGGCGGTTTTGATACGGCTGGAACCGATTATCGGCGTACGCCGGAATGGGCCGGTACTGGTATTCGGCCAGACGGCGCTGTTTTTTTATCTGGCACATTTCGGTATTCTGGTTTTGCTACGGTTGTTTTTTGAGCGCGGCGGACTGGAAATGGCCTATGTTATGGCGCTGCTGACATTGCTGATATTGTATCCCATGTGCCGGATCTATCGTACCGCCAAATGGCGTAACCCAGCGAGCCTGTTACGTTTTATGTGATTCCGGGATAGCAGTCGTATTCAATCAAGATACCGGTGACACCGATAAATGACTATTAAAAAGATTCTGATCGTTGACGATTCGCCTACGGAACGGCATATCCTGTCCAGGATTCTGGTCAGAAATGGCTATCAGGTCGTTATGGCCGAGAACGGCGTACGGGCGATCGCGGTTGCGAGAGAAACTAATCCCGATCTTGTCCTGATGGATATTGTGATGCCTGATGTCAACGGTTTTCAGGTGACCCGGATGTTTCTCAAGGATCAGGCGCTGCACGTTATTCCCATCATCATCTGTAGCACAAAAGGGCAGGAAATCGATAAAATCTGGGGAATGCGCCAGGGCGCGCAAGACTATATCGTGAAACCGATTGTGGCAGAGGAACTATTGCGGAAAATTGCCCAATACAATACGCCGGATTGAGGAATATGACAAAAGAGGACGATGTCATGGAAAATGCTCAGGAAGTACTCGAAACAGAGATGCCGGTTGCCGATACAGCCGTGCTGGGTATGATGATCGGAGATGTACGCTATCTGGTGCGGATGAAGGAAATCAGCGAAGTGATCCAGGTTACCGAAATCGTTCCCGTACCATTAACGCATCCCTGGTTTTTGGGGATTGTCAATGTGCACGGCAACCTGTACGGCATAACCGATCTCGGCGTTTATCTGGGGGGCGAAGCCCTGCCGTTCGATTTCCGGTCCCGTATTTTGCTGGTCTCTTCAAACTACAGAATAAACAGCGGATTTATCGTACACAATTTGCTGGGCATACGTAGTTTGTCCGAGTTTGAAACATGTCAGGCCTGTGATGAACAGTTACGCAACGGCGTATCGCATATTTATCAGGATAAGGAAGGCCGCACGTGGTACGAATTGGATCTGCGCATGTTTGTCCGCGAAAAACGTTTTCTTCAGATCGCCCGTTAAAACAACCCGAAATACTTTTTTAATCACAGTAACCATGACTATTTCTCATTCCACCGCCCGAGACAAAGCAAAAATTCTTGCCGAGGCGCTGCCTTATATTCAGCGCTTTCATGGTAAGACCATCGTCATTAAATATGGCGGTAATGCCATGACGCAAGAAAATCTCAAGTATGGATTCGCGCGCGATGTTGTGCTGCTCAAGCTGGTCGGTATGAATCCGGTGGTTATTCATGGTGGCGGGCCGCAGATTGATCAAATGCTCAAGCGTGTCGGCAAGCAAGGCGAATTTATCCAGGGCATGCGCGTGACCGATGCGGAAACCATGGATGTCGTGGAAATGGTACTGGGCGGCTCTGTCAATAAGGATATCGTCAATCTGATTAATCGTCAGGGCGGAAAGGCTGTCGGACTGACCGGTAAGGACGGCGCGTTTATCCGCGCCAAAAAAATGCTCGTTAAAGACCGTGAGAAGGCCGGCGAATGGATCAGTATCGGCCAGGTTGGTGAAATCGAATCGATCGATCCATCACTTATTGCGCTACTTGATAGCCAGGATTTCATTCCCGTCATCGCACCTATCGGTGTGGGGGAGAATGGCGAATCGTATAACATCAATGCCGATCTCGTCGCCGGAAAACTGGCCGAGATATTGCACGCCGAGAAACTGATCCTGCTGACCAATACGCCGGGTGTACTCGATAAGGATGGCAACCTGCTGACCGGCCTGTCCGCGCAGAAAGTCGACGAACTGTTTGCCGACGGCACCATATCCGGCGGCATGATGCCTAAAATCGGCTCCGCGCTGGATGCGGTGAAAAAAGGCGTCAACTCCTGCCATATTATCGATGGGCGCGTCGAACATGCACTGCTGCTGGAAATTCTGACCGATCAGGGCGTCGGGACATTAATCAGGAATCAGGATTTAGCTTCTCTGCCTAAGGATGGCGCTCACCGGCAGGCATAAAAGGTTTACGCGCGCTGGTAAAACAGAAATGTATGGCGGCACTGCGCAAGAAGGTGCCGCTTGAAAAAATTCGGGGAATACAAAGAATTGACAAGGTAGAAGGCAAGATACTCTGTCTGGAGGCCTTTCCCGGATCCGAACCCGATCGAAAAGTGTTCTTCCCAGGTTCAAGGGGCGCTGCTGCGCAAGGCGGCGGTGAGAATGGTCGAGGGAGTATTAGAAATTCTGTGTCATTCCTTTGCGATTAAATTTTATTCGAGCCTCAATCAATCGCTAGTTTGTTGCATTAGAACATACGCAACAGAATTGAATGGTATGATACGGCCAATCAAATACCTTTACGGTATTGCTTAAATTTTGCGCAGATGCAAGCGGTAAAGACTACAGTAAATATTTTTTGGTATAGTCTTTGGTATAGAAATTTAGAGATTAGAAAAAGATATTTTTAATTCAATGTGCTACAGGTATAACTGGTGCCCAGAAGAGGACTCGAACCTCCACACCCGAAGGCACATGGACCTGAACCATGCGCGTCTACCAATTCCGCCATCTGGGCAATGTCTGATATCTGAATATTCAGATCAATAAAGAGTGCCACATTCTATAGGAAATCACTATTTTGTCAATTAAGAGGCAACGTAAACTTAGAAATCAGGATCCATTTCTTGAGCGTGAGAAGACGCGTTACAGCCATCCGCTGCCAAGCCGAGAGCATATACTTAAAGTGCTCAAGGATAAAGGGGTGCCGATGTGCGAAACGGAATTGTTCGAACAGCTGGGCATCGATTCGGGTGAAGAGGAGATCTTTTCGCGCCGGCTGGCTGCAATGATGCGCGATGGGCAGATTTTCCGTAACCGCAAAGGCGATATTTGCGTGATGGAGAAGCTTGATCTGGTCAAGGGATCCGTACAAGGCCATGCCGATGGATTTGGTTTTTTGATTCCCGACGATGACGGTGCTGATCTGTTTTTGCCGGCAAAAGAAATGCACAAAGCGCTGCATGGTGATCGTGTGCTTGCGCGGGAATCGGGACTTGACCGGCGCGGGCGCCGCGAAGCGGTCATTGTCGAGGTTCTGGAGCATGTCAACAAACAGGTTGTCGGACGATTGTACATTGAACATGGCATTTTGCTGGTGGTGGCGGAGAATAAGCGCATCAATCAGGAGATTTTAGTACCGAATGATCAGTCGCTGAATGCAAAAGCGGGGCAGGTTGTTATTGTTGAGATTATTCAGCAGCCCAGCAAACATGCGAAGCCGATTGGCCATATTGTGTCCATTCTGGGCGAATATACCGATCCCGGAATGGAGATTGATATTGCCTTGCGCAAGCACGACTTGCCGCATATTTTTCCGGCGGAAGTAGAGCAATTGTCTGCCGGCATGCCGACGGTTGTACACAAAAACAGTCATGCCGAACGCCGCGATATCCGCGAACTGCCGCTGGTAACCATTGATGGCGAAACCGCGCGCGATTTTGATGATGCCGTGTACTGCGCGCAGGATGATGACGGCTATACGTTATATGTGGCGATTGCGGATGTCAGTCAGTATGTGACGCCGGACGATGCATTCGACAGAGAAGCATTAAAACGTGGCAATTCAGTTTATTTTCCGCAACGTGTGATCCCCATGTTGCCCGAAGTGCTGTCAAATGATTTGTGCTCATTGAATCCGAACAAGAATCGTTTGAGCATGGTGTGCGAAATCCGCTTTGATATGCATGGCGAAAAACAGGATTATGTTTTTTATCCGGCATTGATGAAGTCTCACGCGCGGCTGACCTACACAGTAGTGGCCGAGATTCTGGCTGAACCGGACGGCAGGCAGGCGATTAAATACCGTAAACTGCTGCCGCATCTGCAAGCGCTGAATCGATTATTCAAAGTAATACTCAAAACGAGAAACAAACGCGGTGCAATTGATTTTGAGACTAC
>CAZTCY010000136.1:0-5632 GCA_964612715.1 uncultured Nitrosomonas sp.
ACGTCAGCTGCCGCTGCGGCGAGAGAGCGGCCTCGGGCTCGTCCAGGATGTAGAGGCCATGCTCGAATCGGTTGGCGAAGAGGGAGACAAACGACTCTCCATGCGACTGCTCGTGGAGCGACCGGCCACCGTAGGCCCGAAGGTCGGACACCTCGTCGATGTAGGTCGCGAAGTTGTAGAAACTCTCGGCGCGCATGAAGAACCCTTCGGTCACTTTCGGCAACCACGAAAGCCGGAGGGCTTGCGCCAGCGGCGAGCGATCCGCGAACACCGCCCGATGATGATCCCGATTCCCGCCTTCGGGGTTGAAGCCGCAGCATTCCGCGATCGCCTCGAGCAGCGTGGACTTGCCGCTGCCGTTTTCGCCGACGAAGCACGTCACCTTGCTCCGGAACTCGAGATCGATTCCCCGGGAGAAGGCGGGGACATTGAACGGATACTCGGCCCGATCGGATGGCTCGAACGAGCTCGTGATTCCACGAAGGAACGGCGCACCCATGGCTCGGGGCTGTGTGGCTGGCCGCCGTTTTGTCTTCATTCTTCCCACCATGTCGCGAACGGCATTGGCGGCGCTGCGGACTCCCCTCAACCCATTCGAAGAACACCGCGTCGCTCGAATGCCATGCTCAGGATCTACTGCTTACCGACCGGAAGATCAGGACACGGCTTCGTCCTGGCGAACATACGCCATGACCTGATGGAGACGGGCGCCAAGCGAGCCCGTCACTTCAATCACGTCTACCTCCAGCCCGTAGGCATCATCCAGGATGACGTCTCGCAGAACGGCGTCCACCGCAGCACGGAGCCTCGCCTGTGACCGCGGGACGGAAACGCGATCCGGTTCCTCGACCGGCACGAACACGATCACGTCGAGCGCAGCAACATGTTTTCGTATGCGCGGCATCCAGTCCTCGAGGTTGAACATCTCTGCATCCTCGTGGGTCTGGAGGTAGCCAACGATATCGAGTGGGCAGCGGTCGAACACGACGGCCAGGCCGCTCTCTTCAAGGCACCGCAACGAGCGCTCCAGCTGCCGTTCAAAATCCTCAATCGACGGCATCTCTTCAAACTCGTGCCCCTCCTCCGCCATAAGATGGTACGGCTCAGGTACGAGGTCATACGACGGCAGTGCCTCAGCGAGGGCCTCGGCCAACGTCGTCTTCCCAACGACATGGCTGCCAGAAATTGCGATGCGCATTCCGAACGCCGCCCCCTGGTCCGCCCAACCGCCCGCGGCTCAGCCGCAGCACGTGATCTGCAATGAAAAGGATAGCGCCGAAGCCGTCACGGATTCCCGGCTATCCACGAGTTCAGACACGAGATCGGACGCGTACGCCGCTGGGCCCTCATCGGGGCCGACTGCTGTTACGCCGAGGTCGTCAAGAACACGGTCAAGCAACTGCGCAACCTCAAACGAATTGAAAGGCGGCAGGAGGCCCGCCATAATTCGCAGACTCGGCGTGTCGGTTCCTTCGACCAAGAGGCGCTCCGCCCAATCTATCCAGCGTTGGTCCGGAGCGTAGTTGAGGGCACGAGTGCCCTGAATCGCGCGCGTGCTCAACTGATGGCGTCGTCTCATGATCCTGCCTAACGACCAAGCTCAGCGGCGCAACTGCTCGTCACGATTCTTGCCCTGGCAAGAATCGTGACGAGTAGGCGCGTCCGTCTGCAGCGCATTGTTAGGCGGCGCGTGCATGTGCCTATCGAGTACGAGAATAGTCCTGACCGATACTGTCATACGCATTCGGAGAGAGTGACATCGTTTGCCCATCGGGCGACACCAGAACAACCAGTGCTTCTCCCCGCGCGAAGTTCAGTATCCACAAGTCTTCGTCGGAGTATATGGTCTTCCCGCGAGATGGCGAGAAGGTTTCTTGCCGCGTAAGAGCGCCATCCTCGCCGTGCACGTCCATTCTGCCTTGGCGAAGCACGATGTAGCCTGTCGCTTCATCGTTGCCACGCTCACCATCAATCCCGCCACTTGAACCCAGGAAGTACCATTGGCCCAGCACCTTCTCGGGCAATGAATTGGAGGGTCCTGAACCGCAGGCGCCGAGGGCGGCAGGGATGCATAGCGTTAGCGATAGCAGAATGCCACGCCGAAGGAAAGTTGCTGTTGCGCTTTCTGACATTCCGCCCCCCGTGCCTGAGACGACCAAGGGAAACGCAACCGCGCCGCCTAACGATAGCCGTCAGCCGCGGTGGCGCTCATCATGCACGCGCCGCCGTCGGCTGCACGGCGTGTTAGACCGCGTACTAATCACTCTTCGAAGTAGTCCGAGTCGACCTTGGGAATCCGTACCGAGCGGGACGTGACGCCCACCTCGAATTCGATCATCAACTCAGCGAGTTTCCGGCCGTCAACTAGGACGACGCGCTCGACCGAACCGGCGAACTCGACCGCCTGCGTACTGAACGAAGACGTCGTAATGAACACGCCGCGGTTCGCTCGCTGACCGGCCAAAGCACCGTAGAAAGCTTGGACCTCCGGGCGACCGACCGAACTCTGCCAGCGCTTCGCCTGCACGTAGACCTTCTCAAGGCCAAGCCGATCAAGGGAGATGACACCGTCGATCCCCCCGTCGCCGGAACGGCCGACACGGGTAAGATCTGCCCGACTTGTGCCATAACCGAGCTTGTGAAGAACGTCCAGCACAACGGTTTCAAAGTACGTTGGCGACACGCGCGATAGCTGATCCAGGACTTCAGCGACCACGCCATGCCGAAGCTCGGATACGGCCTGTTCCAGTCTGTCGTCCGGGCTCACGGTGGGGGATGTCTCGAGCCCTGCGCCTGTCGGCACGTCGGCCACATCTTCGTCGGGCAGCCGCAACCGCACGTCGTTGAACTCGCGAAGTAGCGACTCGACGACGTCGTCTGGAAGACCTGTGGGATGTCTGGCAGCGAGTTCCGCTCCGGCCTGAGTGAGCTGCCAATACCCTCGGCGACGGCTTGTCGACAGACCAGCCCGCTTCAATCGATCATGGGCCCACCCAACCCGGTTCTTGTAGACAAGCTGGGTGCCGCTCGGGAGCATCTCGGCGCGATCGGCTTCACTGACATCCAACACGTCGGCAGCCGCGTCGTGAACATCGCGCGCAACCGCACCTTCTGGATGGGCCGCTAAGTATCGCAGGACGGGCTCGATGAACTGATCGTATGTCGGAACGGCCATCGTTGAATGATCTCGGTCTTCGGTCAGCGGTCTAACGTTAGCGTTCACCAGTGGCCGCTCACAGTTACATCTGCGGCCGTCTGGTGCAACGCGTGTTGGGCCGCCGCCGCTTATGCCTAGCTGATTGGCGTGCGCCATCATTCCGGCAAGACCACCGTATAGAGCCTCAATCGGGCAGGGCACCGGCCAGCCCAAGACAGTGGACGCACATTGCTCAATCGCCAAGCCTTCCAGCCCGGTTCCCAGTATGAGGCGCAAGCCGCATGGGTTTCTGTTTGGCGCCATTCTTCTACGGATTCGACATCGACCATCGCCACGGCTTCGCCGTCGGGATCATCGGTCACTCCATCACGACTCAATCGCATCTTGTTCTGAACAATCACGAGATCGCGCAACGGGAGGGAGTCTGGGCCCCACTGTCGAACCTCAAGCGTCTTTCTCCCTGAACGGATCAGGTCCCCTGCGGGAGCAACGACCGACAAAGCAAGGTACGACTTCACTTTCTGTCACACACTCTTTCCGGCGCTCGATCGCACGCCGTCATTCATCAAACGCCGCAATCGATTGACTGGGCCGGATACTGCCCAAAGATCCACATCTGTGGCCGACTACGTACCCCTCCTGCGCTCCGGAGCCGAAGCTGCGCGTCGAGAACCAGAACGCGGGCGACCGGCCGGGCTCCTTCCGGAATTACGCTGTTCGTTTCCATTTCCTCGTCGGCCTAACGTACATTGGACCTGCAAAGCCGCCCGCGCTCTGCCGCAAACGCCGGTCAGCATAAGGCGGCCAGCGTGATGACAGGCCCGCGGTTCCAAGTCCTTGAGAGGCCGGATGATAACACGCGCTCTTGGCTCCGACTGCCGGCCCGCTAGGCAGCGACGGCCGTCAGCATAACGCCACGAAGGCTGACGGTCAGCCTAACGCGGCGCTCAGATCTGCGCTCTGCTCGAATGTCGTCACGCCCCTGGCTCCCGGCCTCTTCCCTACAGCCGATCGGCAGGACTTCGCACGCCGAGCGCGCCACGCTGCAATACGTGCGTGTAGATCATGGTCGTGCTGACGTCCGCGTGACCCAGCAGCTCTTGAACCGTCCGGATGTCGTAGCCATCTTCGAGCAGGTGCGTCGCGAACGAGTGCGGGAACGTATGGTTCGTCGCGCGCTTCGACAGTCCCGCGTCCCGTACGGCTCGCGTCACCTCACGCTGAATCACCGTCTCGTGCAGCCGATACCGCGTCGGTCCACCCCACCGCGGATCGCGACAGATGGTGCAACCGCCGCACGGCCTCGAGATGCGCCGCCAACCGATCCGTCACCATCAACGGCAGCGGCACGGGCCGATCCTTGCCCCCCTTGCCGCGCCGGACGACGATCTGCCGCCGCTCCATGTCGATGTCCTTCACCCTGAGATCGAGGCACTCGTTCAGGCGGAGCCCAGCGCCGTAGAGCAACGCCGCCACCATCCACGGCACGCCCTGCAACCGCGCCATCACGGCACGCACCTCGGCGCGCGTGAGCACCACCGGCAGGTGCGGCGAAACATGGCCACGAACGATCGCACCGAGATCACCCAGCTCCTGCTTCAACACCTTCGTGTACAGAAACATCACCGCGGCCAGTGCCTGGTTCTGCGTCGACGCGCTGACGTGCCCATCGACGGCCAGGTGCGAGAGGAACGCGACAACCTCGCCCGCCGCCATCGCGGATGGATGGCGCTTGCCGTGGAACAGGATGAACCGCCGGATCCACGCGACGTAGGCGTCCTCCGTCCGGTGACTGTAGTGCCCAAGACGAAGCGTCTGCCTGACGCGATCCAGCAGACGTGACGCGCGGCCGTTCGACGATTCCATGCGATGCACAGGCGCCACACGATGAGAAGTCCATGCCAGAGCCGACAACGTCGCTGCTCACCGGCTTCTTCGAGTCAGTCGGCCACCAGGGCAGCGCCGCCGCACGATGTACGCAGAATCTGCGATCGCGTGCTGCTCGTTGACTTCCCCAAGACGACGATGGCATCGTCGTCGTCCTGCAACGAGTCGAGGCAACGTTCAGCCGAGGCGCCGGAAGGAGGCCCGCGATGACGTAGTCACCACGTCAGAGGAGATGACCGTGAAGATTCGCATCCAGGGCGGCACCGCACGCCACGATGAACCGTCGCTGTGCCTGACGTGCCGGTCTGCCCAAATCGTCCAGGGAGAAGCGGCGCGGGACGAGATCGTTCGCTGCGCACAGCTCGACGTACGGGTCGCATTCAAAGTGACGTCGTGCACCCAGTACGTGCATCGCCGGCATCCCACGCTCTGGCACATGGAAGACATCGCCTGGATTCTGCGCACCAACCCAAAGACCCGGCAGATCGGGTTCGTGAAGTCGCAGGACCTGAGGCCCGGCCTTCGACGCGTGTCGTTCGACGACGAATAGCGCTCGTTACGCGCCCATGTGGCGGGATGTCAGGCGTC
>CAZTCY010000137.1:0-5460 GCA_964612715.1 uncultured Nitrosomonas sp.
ACATTTAAGGTGTGACAGGAAGTCCGATTACGCGGGGCTAATCGGACCTACGCGAGCTGGTCTGTGTAGTTTGGAAGTTGATTTTCATAGTTACTTCCAGGCTTGCTATGTATAGTCCAATGAACTACACTGAGCCTATGAACTTCGAATGGGATGAAGCCAAGAGCGAAGCTTGCTTTCGCGAGCGTGGATTCGACTTTGCTTATGCTGCACGCGCTTTTTTCGATCCAGATCGGGTGATTCAGCTGGATGTTCGCTATAGCTACGGCGAGGAGCGACATCAGCTGATGGGCAAGATTGAACGGCGCCTGTTTGTCCTGATCTACACACCCAGAAGCAATGTGCTGCGCATCATTTCCGCTCGCAAAGCCAACCAACGAGAGATCCGCTACTATGAAGACCATACGCGTGAAGATTGACCCAGCCGATCCAACTGCGATGAAACTGGGACGCATTGACCCTGCGCGCGTGGATGCCGCCACCGAACAGGACATTGCCACCCAGCAGGCAGCCGATGAAATGGAAGCCATGCAAGATGCAGCCAAATTCACCCGCCGCGTGCGCAAACGCCTGGGATTGAGCCAGGTGGAGTTTTCCGAGCGTATCGGTGTCCCGCTCGATACCATCCGCAACTGGGAACAAGGCAAACGCTGCCCGACCGGGGCCGCCAAGGCTCTGCTCAAGATACTGGATAAGGTACCTGAGGCAGCACTCGCTGCACTTGATTGAAACTTAAGAAATGTACTCATTGCTTTCCTCCTTCCTGCCAGCAGCGATTGGCAGAAGGGCAGAACTTGCACTCGCAATGCGTAGGATGCGTTTGCCGGGCATGATTCCGGAAATATCGATATCAGCCTGAAATATCTCGAACCAGCGGTATTGCAGTTGTACCTTGCGGATAATGGCGCGGGCATATCGGAAGATTTTGATATAGAAAATTCATCATCGCTGGGCCTGCAGCTTGTGCATCTGCTCAGTGAACAGATCTCGGCCGAATTGACTCTTCATTGATGCCAAAAATTGGCAGCTAATCAGACCTGAACGTATAAAAAAGATCAGCGGCGTTATCCTCGTCGGCCTGGGTGACACCAGTGACACTGGGCGTCAGGGTGTAAGTGAGTTTAGTCAGTAGGTCAGGTTAGCGAAGCGTAACCTGACATTTAAGGTGTGATAGGAAGTCCGATTACGCGGAGCTAATCGGACCTACGCGAGCTATCAGTGTTGTGTTAACGGGATCAGTGTCAGCGTCATTTGAGAAGAGAGATGAATCTATGCAAAATTACATCAATTCAATGCAGCTCGAGCAAGATGGCTTGAAGCGCGGTTGAAAAAGATTGCATAATGATGTGCCAGGAAGTATGGATGACAGGAGCAAGGTCAATACTCCCATACTTACTGCCAGCCTCTATTCATTCTCAACCCGATCGTATAACGCAGCAACGCCCATCCTCATGAAAATCATGCGCGCGAAACTCACGTTGTTATTTTTCCTGGCTATTCCAGGCATTGTCATGTTCAGCGGTTGTTCGAGCCTTTTCTATTATCCCGACAAAAAACATCTTTACTATGATCCGAAGGCGATGGGATACGCGCCGGAAGATATTTTTTTTACCGACGCCGCTCAACGAAAGCTGCACGGCTGGTGGTTTCCCGCCAGGAAAACCCCTGCAAAGGCGACCATCGTTTTTTTTCACGGCAATGCTGAGAATCTGACATCCCATTACGTGCAGTTAGCCTGGATGACCGATGAAGGCTACAATCTTTTCATTTTCGATTTTCCAGGTTATGGCCTGTCCGAAGGGAAACCCACGCCCAGAAGCTGTGTCGAGGCCGGCCATGCAGCGGTCGATTGGGTGGCAAAAAACAAATCCTCTGGTGAACCTATGATCATCTACGGACAAAGCATGGGGGGAATCGTTGCGCTCCGGACGGCAATCGATAAAAAATCCGAGATTGACTTAAAACTCATTGTTGCGGATAGCACCTTCGATTCTTTTCAGAAAATCGTCAGGATCAAACTTGCGCATACCTGGCTCACATGGCCGCTGCAACCTCTGAGTTATCTGTTAGTCAGCGATCAATGGGCACCGCAGGATTTGGTAACGATTTCACCGATTCCGGTTCTGGTTATTCACGGACAAAGCGATAGCGTGGTGGAACCCGAACTTGGCGAGATCGTTTTCGAGAAACTGGCCGAACCTAAAACCTTGTGGCGAATTCCGCAAGGCACCCACACCGATGTATTCTGGCGCCACGACCGCCAATACCGTGCCAAATTCTTAACTTTCTTGGAAAAGTTGGAGCGTCCTTAGGTTTCCGGTATATCGATATCGGATTTTACAATGGCAAATGATCTGACCATCATGACAGCCCCGTTGGCGACTTTCCGGAAACAACCGTTTTGTGTTTGACAACCTGTAGAAGTTTCAGTAGATTCCAGCCTGTTCCACTGAAAAAAGCGGCTTATTTTTCCTGGATCGCGTTCTTGAAGTTGTATGACAAAAAGCTACTCGCATTGAAACTTACTGGGACCAATTGGGTATTATCGAGGCGTTCACCCGGTTAGAGACGAAAAAAACCTTTTATACGGAGAGAATAATATGAAACGACGTCATTTGATTGCAATCGCAGCTTCTCTACTTTACCTCCCTGTTTCCAGTTTTGCGGCCGGATATGGCGCGGCAGGTTGTGGGTTAGGCTCCATGGTCATCGGATCAAAGCCAGGGGCACAGCAGATTTTTGCAGCCACCACCAATGGCACTTTTGGGTCGCAGACACTCGGAATCACTTCCGGCACATCAAACTGCGGTGACCACGGCTTACTTAATTTGAGCAAAGAACGGGAAATATTTGCGCAGGAAAACTACACCAGCCTGATCAAGGAAATGGCGCAAGGAAAAGGTGAAAACCTATCTACTTTGGCAAGCCTGTACCGATGCCCTGCAGAAACACATGGGGAATTTGGTGCGATGACGCAAGAAAAATTCGATCATCTGGTGGCAAACGATCAGACCACTTCGAACGAATTGCTGGCACAGCTTGAGAGTCAACTGTCTCAACATCCCAAACTGGCAAAATCCTGCAATATTCATTTATCCGCACTGAATTAAAACAACGTACGCACGGATACAGGCTGAACCCCGTATTCGTGCGCCTATGCGTTACTGTCCCTTGCCATTTGCTTTCCTTGCCGTCAGCCTGCTGTTCTGGTTTTTTTCGTTTCCCGCCGTTTCCCATTCCCAGGACAATAATGCCGCGCATTATCTGGCGGAGCTGCAACAACAAGCGCGTGCGCAAAAACTCAGCGATCAGCGTAGCTGGCACCTGCTCCTGAAATATAACAAAAAGCGTTTTGGCGGTATGGAGAGCGAAGCCGATGGTATGGCGTTTTTCAATTCCTCCGTCGGCAAAACTGATCCGGAATCGGAATTGGCGGCCACGCTGGCCAGTTTCTTCGTCCCGCTGGCTGAAATTGCCAGCGACAAAGAGCACCCGCAGTGTAACTTTCCCGCGCGTTTCAAATGGCTGAACGAGCAACTTGCGTTCGACCCCGCCCGTTTGGAAATCCAGGAATGCGACCGCCTCGGCCGCTGGCTGGAAATTCTCGACCCTGTCGGCGTCACACTGGTATTTGCCTCCTATTTCCTGAACAATCCCGCTTCGATGTTCGGCCATACGTTGATACGCATCGATAGCCACAGGACAGGAGGCGACAATAACCTTATCAATTACGGCGTAAACTACGCCGCGATTCCCGATACCGAGAATGCCTTCCTGTATGCATTGAAAGGATTGACCGGTTCATTTGAAGGCCGCTTTGCAATTTTTCCCTATTACACCAAAGTGCAGGAATACAATAATTGGGAAAGCCGCGATCTATGGGAGTATGAACTCAAATTCACTGAAGACCAGTTGCACATGATGCTGCTGCACTTGTGGGAACTGGGGGGAACTTACTTCGATTATTATTATTTCCAGGAAAACTGTTCTTACCACGTACTCTCGCTTTTAGAGATCGCCAACCCGGATTTGCGTTTGAAAGACGAATTTTTCTTCAGCGTGATTCCGGCAGATACGGTCAAGGCGGTCATGGTGCAGGATAATCTGGTCAAACAGATCGTATACCGCCCAGCCGTTCTCAATCAGATGAACCATCATCGTTCCCGGATGGACAGCGCGGAAAGGCAGCTGTTGCATGCCATGATCAAGGGAGAAGTGAGCATTGAAAGCGGCCGCTTCAACAGTCTCCCCGCACGTGCGCAGGCGCTGTTGCTGGATGCCTATATGGACTACCTTCAGTACCAGAGCATGCAACAAGCAAGCGATCAGGAAGTGAAAATTCCCCATTCCGTTCTATCAGCCCGAAGCCGCTTGCGTGTGGCCAGCGATCAAAATGAGGAAGCCACACTTTTTTCCAGCCCGCCGCACCTCGGCCACGGCACAGACCGCATGCGCCTGGGTTTTGGGCATAACGACCGGGAGCCGTTCATGGAATTGGCATACCGTCCGGCATACCATGATTTGATGGCCAGGGATGCGGGCTATGACAAGCACTCGGAGATTATTTTTCTGGACTTCAAGCTCCGTTATTACTTTGAGTCCGAACGGGTCAGACTGGACCGGGCCAATATTCTCTCGATCACTGCGCTCAATCCATACGATCCTTTGTTCGGCAAGACCTCATGGCGTGGCAGCCTGGAGATCGACACGCTCAGGGACCGGGATTGTCATTATTGCAATTCGCTAAAAGCCTTTTATGGAAGAGGGTTTTCTTACCGGCCCGATTTTTTCTCGCCTTTGCTGTTATTTTCATTTATCGATCTCAAAGCTGAATTATCCGGTCATTTGCAGCGGAATTACCGTCTGGGTGGTGACCTGGAAGCAGGTGCATACTATGACATCTCCGAAAACCTGAGAGTCAGAGTCGCCGGAAGCTATCACGTTTTCATACTGGGTGAGAGCAAACGTTTTTTTACGACGCATTTCGGAAGCCGTTACGCCTTATCGCAAAACCTCGATCTCAGGTTGGAATTCAACCGTTTCGATCATAACCACGAAGGTATTTTTTCAGTCAATTATTTTTTCTGACTCGCTTTTCTGCGAACGAAGCCTGGAATTGGAAAGGTTCCAGATTAGACGTTGACGCTGTACAAAAATTTGAAGCTTGGATGCGCCGCCAGACTGAAAAACGAGTTTCTCAATGTCCTCGTCAGTTTTTTCTGCACCTTGTCTTTTGTACTATCAGGAGTATGATAATACCTCATACTTTGAGGTGTTGCATGAGCAAAGCGAAAATTGCGATCACGATTGATGGCCCCATTCTGGCGCGCATTGACAAGCTGGTGGCCGAGCAGGTCTTTTCCAGCCGCAGCCAGGCTATTGAGGCAGCGGTAGAGGAGAAGATTGAGCGTCTTGAACACGGGCGGCTTGCGCGGGAGTGTGCCAAGCTCGATCCTGCCT
>CAZTCY010000138.1:0-5427 GCA_964612715.1 uncultured Nitrosomonas sp.
AGCGCGATCTCGCGGCATTCAACGCCCAGGTGGAACGGTACAACCTGATGGCGTCCTATCCGCACGGGCTCGACGAGTAGCTACGGGACCGCCCCTGAGAGATGCCGCTCGAGAAACGCGAGCGCCTCGTCGCGTCCTTCCGGTGTCTCGAGGTGTCCGACGTCGTAGCGACGGATCTGCCACTGGTCCGCGTGACCGAGTGCGGTGTATACCTGCGTCAGTTCCCGATCGATCACGTCGAGTCCTTCAGCCGGCGCGAGCCGATCCTGAAGGCCGGCAATCGCCAGGTGGGGCCGCGGTGCGATGAGCGCGTTGAGCTGCGAGGCGGTGAAGTGCTTCAGTAGCGACGGCACGTAGTAGTAGATGCCGTGACCGGAGAGCCCCCGCTTCTCGATCAGCGTGTGGTAGTCGACCAGGCAGCAGATGTCGACCACGGCCCCGATGCGCGGATCGAGCGCGCCGAGCCACTGCGCCATCGAACTGCCCATCGACATGCCGATCGTCCCAAGACGTGCGGCGTCGACGTCGTCGCGCTGCACGAGCCAGTCGACGGCCTTCAGGCTGTCGAAGACCATCATTCCCCACAGCACCTGACCACGCCAGATCATCGACTTGAACATGTCGAGCTCGGTCGTGTGACTGCGTTCGCCGAAGATCCAGTGGTCGATCGACAGCGCGACGTATCCGAGGTCGGTCAGCGCCTTCGCGTATGGCACCGGCTGGAGGTACTGACGCCCCTCGATGAATTCCGTCTTCCCGATCGTGTAGCCGCCGCCGTGTGAGTGATTGAAGACAACGGCCGGGCGCCGGCCGGCGGGCGCAGCGGGACGCGCAAGATACGCAGGCACGGTTTCGATCCCGTTCAGATCGAGATCCCACGTCTCGAGCACGTAACCATCGCGCGGCTCCTCCCCGCGCTTGCGTCCCGACACCGGACGGTCGCGATCGGGCAGATCGCCGAGCAGCGCATACAACTCGGCGCGACGCGCCACGCTGGCTGCAGGCTCGGACGACGAATCGACGTGTTGACGGGCCATGGCGAGTGAAGACAGTGACGCCGCGCCGGCGAGCGTCAGGAGATCCCTCCGGCCGAGCGTATGCCTCGTCATCGGGGCCTCACAGGGTCACGGTGCCGTCTTCGTCGATGGCGCCGACGCCAGGGACGTCGCGGATCCGATCCAGATCGGCCTCATCGGCGCGTCCCACGATCACGCCGATCTCATCGAGCGTCCTGTCGACGACGAAACCTGCGGCTTCGAGCGCCGGCAACAGCTCGGCGAGCGTCGTCGCCGACTCGCCGTCGATCGTGAGGACGTAGCCCTTCATCGCCATGCGCGCTACCGGGGGGCCTGGACCAGCCCAGCGCCCATGTCCGTCCGATCGAGGTGCAGCGGTTTGGCGTTCTTCACGAGCCACGCCCAGATGTCGCGCGCGCTGGCCTGCGGATTGGCTTCGGCCACGAGCGCCGCGATGCCCGCGACGTGAGGGCACGCCATGCTCGTTCCGCTCTTGAGCCCGTAGCGATCGGGCGACGGCACCGTCGAGTAGACGTCCACGCCTGGCCCGACGAGGTCGATGCCGCCGCCCACGGCGTCGGTGCCTCGCGTCGAGAAGGGCGCGATGCGCATCTCCGAGTCGATCGCCCCAATCGCCATCACCGATGGGCAATCAGCCGGGCGGCCGACGGGATTGATCTGCCCCTGATCCCGCCGGCTCTCGTTGCCGGCGGCGGCAATGAGCAGCGTGTTGGCCGCAAGCGCGCGTTGCGCGGCTGTTTCGTGCACACGAGAGTACGGAACACCGAGACGGCCCGGCGAGCCGAGCGACATCGACACGATGCGGCAGCGGTTGGTCACCGCCCAGTTGATGGCCGTCAGCACCGATCCGTCCGTGCCACGTCCCGTGTCGGACAGTACCTTGCCGACATAGATGTCGGCTTCCGATGCAACGCCGTAGCGGAGAGCCGATCCCGGCCTGGCCGGTCCCAGCGCCGTGCCGATGCAGTGCGTCCCGTGGCTCTGACCGTCCTGGACGGTCTCGCCCTGCACGAACGACTGGCTGACCATGCGACGTCCGGCGAAGTCGGGGTGCCGCAGATCGAGGCCGGTATCGAGCACCGCCACGCGGACCCCGCGGCCCGTACGTGCGGAGTTGATCACGCCGGTGCTGACCAGTCCCCACGTGCGTTCACGCTCGTCGGGCCGCCGGCGCGCATCGAGACCCGCCGGCGGAACCATGGCGCACACCAGCGCGTCGATCGCCTGAACGCCGAGCACACCAGGCACCGACGCGGGCGTCAGCATCGGGGCATCGTCCCTGCGCGGAATGTGCAGGGCGTACAGCACCTGCTCGGGTTCGACCGTCAGCAGGTCGCCGGCAGCGCCGGCCTGCGTCATGCGCGTGAGCTGGTCGGGCGCCGATGACGTGATCGCCACACCGAGCTCTTCGAGGTACACGCCGTCAGCCCCGCTGAGGCGCGACATGTCGATGGCGCCATCGGAGAAGTCCGAGGAGGTGGCCATCGTGAGGCCGGCCTGATCGCGAAGCGTGCGAACGAGGCCCGCGTCGTGCGCCTCGCGGCCGAGCACCAGATAGCGCCCGGTGTATTCCTCCGCGCCGGCACGCGGCGCGGGATCTCCTGTCAGCCAGTCCGTCACGCGTTACCTCCCCCAGGACGACGCAGGGATTCCCTGATGCGCCTGGTCGCGTCCTCGATGTCGCGCTGAAGACCGCCGCGGATTTCATCCCGCATGCGCGCGGCCAGATCCGATAGTTGCTCCGCGTTTGCCGCCGGCGTGGCGGCAGAAACGCTGGCCTCGGCCGTCGCCGCCTTCGGCGACGAGATGAACCAGAGGCGCGGCGCCCCGGCTGGCGCAATCGCCGTCATGGAGTCGAAGCCGATCGTGCAGTGTCCCGCGTCACCCCACTTCGCGCCCCAGCAGTTGCGGGCGAGAAAGGTGCGGCGCGCCTTGTCATAGCCCACGAGCAGCAACGCGTGCTCCATGCCGTTTCGCTGCGCCTCGTCGCCGCTCACCGCGGGAAGTACTCCCGAACGTCCGGCTTCCTGGAGGGCCGCCGTCGGCACGCGCAGGACCGCGGGCACCGGATAACGAAGCGCGAGCGCTTCGATGGGGTCGACGGGATTGCCGTGGCTCACGCCGGCGAAGGCCTTGGCCTGGTCGTAGGCGGTTTGGGGTGGCTGCAGGGAGAACTTCGCGGGATCGAACGGCCAGGACGCTTCGCTGCAGGCGCCATGGTCAGCCACGGCCTTCAGCGTGGTCTCCATGGTGGTGCCGCGGTTGGCGCCGTGGTGCCCCGCGGCCCGCCGCGCATTGTAGTGAACGAACAACGTCGACAGGTTCGTGGGCTCGCGGCCCATACGGTTGCAGTGATACTCGAGCGCAGCCGTAACGGCGCTGGCGGCCGATGCCAGCAGCTGTCCGACATCTTCGACGGGCCAGAGGGCGTCGCGCATGTCGACGCGATCAGGAGCGTTCCCACGGACTTCGTATGCCTGTGCCATCCGCTCTCCCGGAGATTGTCTGTGCGTGCTGCCGCGCCGCCGAACGCGGCAACGCCGCCACAATATATCCTGTCACCCTCCTGTCGGCGAGCCGCGTCAGCCGGGCGCGCTCGACTCAGCCGGCAGCGCCGATGAACGCGGCGACATCGGCGTTCGCGCGGAGTTGCGCGAGCTCGTCGGCGGTGGGCAGCTGGGGGCGATCGCGAACGCGATCGGCCAGGCAGAGAAACCCGAGCGGCTCATCGGCGGCGGCCCGGAACTGGTGCCACGCCATCGGTGGAACGGTGACGAGGTCGTGCGCGGCGATCTCGCGGACGTCGGTTCCCACCAGGCAACGCCCGCGGCCGCGCAGGACGATGACGGCATGGACGTGTGCATGCCGCTCGAGCGTCGAGTGACCGCCGGGCCCGACCTCGAAGTAGCGCAGTTCACCGGCCGTGTCGTCGCGCATGACGAGCGTCTGCCGCGTGACGTCCTTGAACGGCGCCGCGCCTTCGGCCTTGTACTCGAGCACCGGCACATCGTCCCAGCGGTAGTCGTGGAAGCGGCGGACGGTCGGATCAGTTGCACTCATCGTCATCCCCCGTAGGTATGCGTCTCGACAACGCGGACGAACGCCGCTGTGGCGTCGATCAATCGATCTCCGGCGGTCAGCAACGCGCCACCGATCAACAGCATCACGTCGCGGCCGTAGAAGTCGAGCATCGCCGGCACGCGTTCGGGCGTCATGCCACCCGCAGGAATCGGCAGCGCTGGCGCGAGGCCGCGCCACGAGTCGCGGGCCGTGTCGGCGAGTGCATGACACGTGGCCGCCGAGTAGCCGAAACGACCGCCGTGGTTCGGAAAGATGACGCCATCGGCGCCGAACAGCCGGAAGATCCGGCCGTAGAGCACCCGCGGCGCGATGCGCGCGGCGCCGGCCATCGTCGGGTGCGCAATGAACGCGACGCCAGGATAGCTCCGCACTAGCGCCTGCACGTTCGACGCGCCGGCGATCATCGGCGCGATCATGACAGTGTCGATCCCCTCTGCCAGCGCGAGATCGATCTGTCGCCTGCACTGGTCGAGATCGCCCGAGATGCTCGGCACATAGCACGTCCGCCGGCCCGTGAGATCGGCGACGTCGCGCAGCGCCGCGGACACGGCAGCAATGCGCGCCGCGAATGGCGAGTAGTGCTGATCGGCCAGACCGTGATCGTCCTTGACGATGTCGATACCACCCTCGGCGAACCGCCTGGCGAGCGACGCCAGCTCAGCGGGAGGCAGTCCCTGCGGCTTCAGCGCCGATGCCGTCAGCGCTCGCGTCTCGACGCCGGTGCGGCGACGAAGCCCCTCGATGCCATGGCGCGGGCCGCCGAAGGCGCGAGCCAGGTCGTCTGGCAGATCGACGTCCTGCAACGTCACGTCCTCGAGCAGCGAGCTGTTGCCGAACAACATGTTCAGCAGCTGCCCGGCATCGTCTCCGATGGTGTCGGCTGCCAGGCCGATGCACACGTCGTGCAGGTCGTCGTCGACCTGTTCGATGCCGAGCACGCGGCCGACGATCTCCTCGCGGACGTACGTGTCGCCAATGCCGGGCACCGGCATCTCGACGCTCTGCTCGACAGCGACAGCCTCGGCCCGTTCGGCGATCGACGTCGCGCCGCCCCGGATGCGGTAGACGACCGTCAGTCTCGAGGCCATGACCGGAACCGACGCGCTGGGAGGCGAATCATGCCGCCAGTCTACGGGATTGGCCTTCCCGCCTCCCGGCCTCCTTCCCGCCCGTAGCCTTCCCGCCTCCTTCCCGGCTGCAGCCTTCCAGCCTCCCTTGTGCTACCATTCCGTCCGATGTTCCGGCTCCGCCACACGCACCACCACCATCACCACGGTCACCTGACCGTCCGGTGGAACTGCGCGTAGCG
>CAZTCY010000139.1:0-5417 GCA_964612715.1 uncultured Nitrosomonas sp.
ACGGGCCAGCCTTACAGCTGTTCGCTGCGCTTTGCTTGCGTCGTTCAATTTTGCCTTGCACTACACCCCTTGATCGAGATCTTGAACAGGTTCTGAGAGAGTATGCAGCTGCCGCCGGTCGATGCGCCCTGATTTCCAGCCTGATACTCCCGTTCAATACGGATGATCAAATAACGGCATGGTAAAACACGCCAGCGGAAACGACAATGATTGACTGACTTAACCGGGCTTAAATGCATACTGCATACGCTATATTATTCCACTTGGAACAAGCGCGTCATTACCGGTTTGTGCTAATATTTTATCGGTGTGGTTTCTCTCACATCATCACCACATGATTGTGTTTAAAGTGCTTTTAGATTGGTGCATAAGACTTTTAATCGCTGAACATCCTTTCGAACCGCGCTCCCGATTGCGTTCTAAAGGAAACAACGTGGAAAAATCCCGGCAATCGAATGCGCCGAAGTTTTCACGGCCTGCAATTTAACCGGTAGCACATTCGGTTCGCTGATTGTTAAAGGAGTGAAGATCATGAATACCAAAGCCGCAAAACTCACTGTACAGGTACTGGATAGTCAACATCACCCCATCGATGATGCCGACATCGTCATTCATACGCGAGAAAAGCCGTTGACGTTGTCATGCCGAAACACCAAGGGTTTTTATGCCACAGAAGAACCGCTCAAACCTGGGCGCTACACCATTGAAGTCTCAAAAAAAGGTTTTGAACCCGAGCACCGGTCGGCCAGGCTGTGCCACGACGAACAGAATGAAGTGTTTTTCTTATTGAAGAAAAATATGCCCTACTACTACAGGGGCAAAGTCAAAGTTCCATTCACACCCGATGAAAACCAAGTCGCGCTGTACATCACCCGGCAACACGATAAAAAATCCGGTGAACGGAAAACTTTACAGTCCCTGGAAAAATACCGGATAGACACGCTGCGCGAAGTAGCCAAGGAATTCGGTCTGCAACTCGAAAAGGATAAGGATGGCCTGTTGAAAAGCGGCGTAGCCGTCTGTTCTTTCGATGCGAATACCAACAAGGCCAGACGCCAGGAAATCCTTGAAAAAATCCATCAGCAGAACAAAGCCGCCATTTTGCCAATTATTCAGCAGACGGACAAAGGCGTTGCCTTGCTGACCAATGAAATCATGGTCAGGTTTGAAGAAGATGTCGAACAGAAAAGTGTCGAAGCGATTGCGCAAAAATTCAAACTGAAAATCAAACGGAAAATTAATGCACTGGGTAATTTTTATCATCTGACCACAGACGCCTTGCCGACCTACGATCTGCTGAATATCATCAACCAACTCGCAGAATTGGATGAAGTCGACTTTGCCGAACCCAATCTCGCTTCAACAGAAGAAGAGGATGCCGTCACACCGACCGATTACCTGTTTCCGGAACAGTGGGATCACCAGATCATCAATACGCAGGATGCGTGGCAGTTTCTGCGCAACATCAGTGTCAACCGCACCTTCGGCCATCCCGGCATTATTATCGGTGTGGTCGATTCAGGCGTAGATCCCAACCATCCTGATTTGAACGGCACCGTTTCCAACGGCAATGCCAAAATCTATCAGGCCTTTGATTTCGACAACATGGTGCCCAACAATAACACCCTGACGAGCGGACATGGCACTGCCTGTGCTAGCGCGGCAGCCTCCAGAGCCAACAATCCATCCGGTGTGGCCGGGATAAATGAAGGCATCGCCGGTGTGGCAGGCAATTGCCGGGTGCTGGCGATACGCCGTGCCGGCACCGAAGCCGACTATGCCAACATTTACTTGTGGGCCGGCGGGTTTGATCCGGACAGCGATGACGATGACTTCCCCGATCCGATTGATCCGGGCGCCGATGTCATTTCCAGCAGTATCGGCCTGACATCAGCCATCGGCAGCCCGACCAGCGGCACCATGGCTGCCGTATTTGACACGTTAACCGACAACGGCCGTAACGGTAAAGGCGTATTGTTATTTTTTTCCGCAGGCAATAACGGGAACGACAACGACACGGCCTTCGATCGCCCCTGGGGCATGTACAACCGCTGTTTCTCCATTGCCGCCTCCACACTCAACAATACCGGCACGAATGAAATCCAGGCGGGCTACAGTAACTTCAGTTCACAGACCGAATTCTGCGCGCCCAGTCACGATGCCTATGTGGGCGGTGCGCCGCTGCACAATCCGCCAGCTAACTACGGTGCCTTTACCGCCACTCCGACCAGCGAGCCGGAAGGACACGGCACCGTAGGCCGGCCGACCACAACCACCACCCTATCGGCGGTTGCCAATGCAGGTGGCAATCAGATTTCGGTAAACAGCGTCGCCGGTATGGCGAACGGGCAAGCCATCATGATCGGCAATCCGGGTGGGGCCAATACCGAATCCCACCTCATCTCAGCCATTAACAACGCCACTAATCAAATTACGCTCAGCCGCAATCTGTTCAACAACCAGGCGAACGGCACTGCGGTGAATGTCAGCAATTGGGATTACCGCAGCAACTTTGGCGGCACTTCTCATTCCACGCCACTGTGCGCGGGTACCGCCGCGCTGATGTTGTCAGCCAATCCGCAATTAACCTGGACACAGGTGCGCGATCTGTTGCGCGAAACCGCCGTCAAGATCAATCCGGGTGAAACCAACGCAGCCGGCCGCTGGCAGGATATCAACGGCAACTTCTCCAACAACCCGGCTTATGATGGCAATCCGTTTTTCAGCGAGTTTTACGGCTATGGCCGCATCAATACTGCTGCCGCGGTACGTGAAGCAGGCTGGGATATCGAGCTGCTCACCGGCAGCCTGAATTTTAACGACGTCCCTGCCGGAGATACGGTATCGCGCGCGGTGCGTTTTAATGTAAAAAGCCTGTGGCCTGCCAACTTCACCATGACAACACCGGGCGCGCCTTTTGCCGCATTATCAACAGCGGAAAGCCTGCCCGCCTCAACGGATGCCAGCATACCCAGAGAAGTCTATTTCTGGGTCACCTACACGGGCACCACCCCGGGCGACCAGATCACCCTGGCCAATGGTTTTTCGGTTACCGTCACCAACCCGGAAACCGAGCAAACCTGGGTGATTCCGATTACGGCCAATGTCATTGAACGCCCATCCGCAGCGGTAATGCTTTGTCTTGACCAGTCCGCCAGTATGGGTTGGCCATCGGGCATCGGCACGAGCAAACGCATCGATATTCTGCGCTTTTCCGCCAATATCATGATTGATGTCCTGCACGAAGGCAACGGCCTGGGGATTGTGGCTTTCGACCACAATCCCCACGATGTGCTCGGCTTTATCGGCCCGGTCGGCGCGCCAGTCAGTCCCAGCAATCCGTTTGACCAGGACCGTACCGATATGAAAGCGGCCATCAATAATTTTACGCCGAACCCGGCCGGTAATACCGCTATCGGTGATGGCATCGAAAGAGCCTGGCTGCGGTTAAATCCCGTGACCGGTTATGACAGCAAATCAGTGATTGTATTTACCGACGGCAAGGAGACCGCATCCAAGTATGTGCATGAAGTCACTGATCTGATCAACGGCCGGATGTTCGCCATCGGGCTCGGCAAGGTGGAAAATATAGAACCGGCCACCCTGAATGAAGTGACCAACACCAACGACGGTTACATGCTGCTGGCCGATAATCTGGGCGAAGACAGTATTTTCAAACTGGCCAAATATTTCCTGCAGATTCAGGCCGGCGTCAACAACGAGGATATCGTGGTTGATCCCGATGGCGTGCTTTATCCCGGCCAGAAAATCTACATTCCCTTTATTATCAATGAAGCCGATATCTCAGTGGATGTGATTGCCATGTCCGCCCACCCGGCAGCACTTGAATTTTACTTGGAAACACCTAACGGCCAGATTGTCCAGCCTGGCGACACGGTTACCCTGCCGGGTGCTACTTTCGGCCTGGGTACGCATGTGGCTTTTTACCGCCTGAATGTACCGCTGCCACTGGGCGTTCCGGAGCGCGAAGGAAAATGGCACGCCATTCTGGCATTTAATGGCAAATACAGCCGGAAACATGCGGAAGTTACGCATGGTTACAACACCAGTGCGTCAGCGGCGAGCCTCCCCTACAGCGTGCTGGTGCACACCTACTCCAACCTGAAAATGCATACACGCCTCAGCCAGAGCGGTTATGAACCGGGCGCGAAACTGGCGCTGAATGTGGAACTGGCACAATACGGCATCCCGTTAACGACCAAAAACCACGTCAGCACAACCGTGCTATTGCCTAACGGGCAAACTAAAACCCTGCACTTAACCCCTGTTGGCCAGGGTATCTATGAAACCGGCTTGATTGCCGATATGGCGGGCGCTTATCAATTCCGCATCCGCGCCGAAGGCTACACGCTGAGAGGCCGTCCTTTTACCCGTGAAAAAGTGCATAGCGCTTTTGTTTACCGCGGCGGCAACCAGCTGCCACCGGCGAGCGGAGAAGGCGCTTCAGATACCCGGGAGAAACTTTGTAGCTTACTGAAATGCCTGCTGGATGATAAAAATCTGTCACGCGAGTTTAAGGACAGACTGCGCAAACAGGGTATTGATGTTGACGGCATTGTGAGATGCCTGCAAAGTTATTGCAGCGATAAGCCGTCCCGGTTGACTGCGGCAAGCACGCTGGAACAACTGAAAACCCACTACACTGAACTGATTAAAGCGTATCAATCACTGAGCGATGAATAACCCGCACTTTATCATCTGGGAATCACGCAAACGTTATGCATGCTGTGGCAGCACCTCCGCTGCCACAGCATGCAGTATCAACTGCCGTGATCGATACCGGTACGGCGCTGTGTATTATCGCGCGCAAAACAGCAGTACCGTATTCTCAGTAACAGCCGGTATTAACAAACTGAACCTCCCAATTCATTGAATTGCCACGCCGTTTCATGATCACATTGTATTCATTTCCATCGACTTCAACGCAGGGTATCACCAATTCGCCGGATGCCAGACTGGCATGCGCCCTGAATGGCGTAAACGGTCCTGCCGGCATGCACGCACTGATATCGTATTTGACATAGCCCGTTACCGCTGCGCCGTTTTCAGAATTTGACGTGGCAACATAGGCGTGACTGCCGACCACTTTGACATCCATTGCGCCAGGAATCGGAATGTGTATCGCCGCTGAAGCGGCCGGAATAAAAGTTCCCGTAGTCGCATTAAAAGAGCAGGATAATGCCGAATTAGGCGAATCCGGAAAAACCGTTAAATGATCATCAGCCGCAAGTAAAATCGCGTTTCCCTTTAAAACCGCCATGCGATCGGCATGGCTCGCCATCGATAATGTCACGCCCAACACAGTAATGCCCAGCGCTGTACAAAGTTTGTTCATGTTTTTTTCTCCACAGTATTACATACGCAATTAACGCATAAACCATGGATTATTTCATGAT
>CAZTCY010000140.1:0-5329 GCA_964612715.1 uncultured Nitrosomonas sp.
AGACGCAGACCAGAAAGTGCTCGATGATGCAGCCGGAAAAACCGCGACGTTGATAGCAGGATTGATACACGCCTGCTCGACAATACTCCTCAGCTCCTTGATATCGGGCAGCCGCCAGTCGCTATGACCAGCAAAACCGAGACTATTAGCGGCTTGCAACGCACCTTGCCAGGTATAGGTCTGACCGCTGCTGGCGCAGCTCGCGCCAGTCCAGTGCTGGCCCAGCGCGCAGCGCATCCACATCAGTCCGGTTTTGCGATGTGTAACGGTGCCATCATTATGGAGGGTGAAATCCTGAGTCAGCGTCGTCGGCGTAATGTCGTTCCGACAGGTCTGCGCCTGAAGCGGCTGCGCGAATGTAAACAGTACGAACAATATGATCGGCGCAAAATACAGATCGTGTTTTATTTTCATGGTAACTCTCCTGTCAGTTATCATCGGGTATTTCAAAGAATTCGGCATGTCGGCATGTCTATCGCTGAGATCCACGGTATATTCATCCCAACCTTGTACCTTCTATCACTGGCTATCGCACCATAACGGCATCTGCCTTGTCGCCACATACGCATGCATTACATCATTTCCCAGCAAAAAATCAAAAACCAAAAATCACTGTCCGCTGCGCACGAGACGAACGTGGGGACGGGCGCTGTCGGCCTTGCCGTAGGGATTGTCATTGCCAAAGTTGAAGTACACGCCCCACGCGTCACTCAGGGCACCGGCATGCGGGGATGCAGACCAGAACCAGTCCGATGGCGTATGCGGGAAGTAAGCCGTATCGATGGACGGATTGAACCGGCTGTAGTCGACAACACTGAGCAATTCCTCACGCTCGGGCATGCGCCAGTCATGCGCGCCACACAGACCCTGAATATTGATCGTCTGTACATAGCCGTGCGTGTCGCAGCTCGACCCGCTGCAACTGCCGCCGTTCTGCACACCGGGATGACCACCGTTGGTGTCGCTGTTTGGGTTATACCAGGAGTAGGTGTGCTGCATACTGCGCAGCCCGCTGGTAGTCTTGTTTTCCCAGATCAGACCGGTGTGGTTGTCTTTGACGCAACTCCATTCGGTTGCGCTGGCCGGTAGCGGATTGCCATTGGCATCCAGCTTGGTGAAATCAAACCCGGCGGAACCGCCACCCACTTTCTGCAACAACCCGGCCGCTGCCAGCGCATCGCGCCCATGTTCGGCATCCTGCCCGGGGAAACCACTGACCGGGCAAGGCAGGCCGTTAGCCGTGTTATTCGAGCACGCGGTGATTCCGGTGTCGTTGAGTTTGCCGGTGGTGGTGGCGGAAACGTCGATTGTCAGAAAATCACCACAAACCCAACCAGAAAATTCGTCGGTATTAGCGACCCACGGCAAGTCGATACGGTACCAGTTTGATCCACATGCGTTACCAGGGGAATTGGTTTCAGTAAATACGAAACGCTGGCCATCGTAGACTTTGTTGATGACGCGACCGCCCGGGGATGCACGCACGCCAAGCCCTTCTGTGTTTGTACCAAACACCACGACTTGATTGGCTGTTGTCGTCAATTCGGAAAATGTCGTAGCGCCTACCGTACCAGCGATCCATCCTGCACATGAATGGCCATTGCCGCACGGAAGGTGAATCCGATACCAGACATCTCCTTCTGTACCCTCTGTAATATGCCTGGAAAAAGCCACAAATTGCTGATCCGGACTCAGATTCATGAATGCAGAATGATTTAAAGCATCCGGTCCACGCCGCACATACAAGCCGGACGCATCGGTAACTTTGATGGGTGTCGGCTTAAAAGCACTTGTTTCCAAATATTCCCAGGGATCAAGGTAGCCATAATTGCTGGGATGCGTGTCGGTATACACAAAATTACTGCCGGTACTGTCGCCAAGTCCACCATGGGTCTTGACTTCGAAGTACAAATGCACGTGTGGGCCTGTTACATTTCCTGTTTGACCCATTTCCCCCAGTTTCTGATGTCTACTCTCCACATTGTCATTGACCTTCCATATGCAATCTTCATTTGGCGAAGTTTCACAAAACGCTTTACGCATACTGTCATTCTTCAAATGTGCATACATCGTGTAGAGTTTATCGTTATGACGAATAATAAGGGTATTACCAAAACCGTGGTTGCATCCTCTGTCGCCACTATCTTTACAATCCGTTTTAACAAAAACAATTTTTCCTGGGCCAGAAGCATAGACATACAGATCCTTTGTTGCGGGCGCTAAATTCAGCCCTGCATAATGTTGAGCCACACTCTCACAGCTATCGTCTCTAGCCCCTTTCACCAAATTACTTGTGCCTCGGCAGCCATAATCCCGGGGTATTCTGGGCAGCACCGAAAATGGCTTAAAAGGCCACGAAAGAAGTACACCCTCTGGCATCTCATTGCGCGCTATCGCCAGCAAGTTGGGTAGCGTATCAATCAATGTTGGGTTTTCATGACCAAAAGGACCGCCCAGCACATAAACATTGTGATTATCCGTATTGACGCCTGCATAGACATCCGTATCGGAATAAAAGCGATAAAGCCAGGGGGGGCTGCTTAGGGTTGCACGATGTGCTGGAAATAAATCCGGGTAAGTGCTTTCAGCCCAGTTGAACAGCTCTTCCGCATCGGAGGTGGTATCGGCGGATACCCAGACAGCCTGTCCGCTAAAAAAAAGTACCATTGCAATGGCGCATAATTGTCTATGAAATGTCATGCTGATATCCTCAGGTTATTATAAATACCTTCTGCAGAAATGAAATGGCGATCCAACCCGCGATCTGATATCGGGGTGTAATTCTGTTTTTCGTTCTTAATACAAACAATTACATCAGTTCTTGAAACAGGCTCAAAATGCTCATTTATCAGATTCAGGGTTGAACCTATCGCAAGGCAATCAGGTTGTCAAATACACCAATAACCGCTGAAATTTCAAACACACACTTCCAGCAGAATGAGCGTGATATTGTCGTCCCCGCCTGCGTCCAGCGCTTGTTGCACGAGACAACGCGCTTTCTCAGATAATGTTTCGGCAGGCTTACCCAGAACCCGCGCGATGTTATGCGCAGACACTTTTCCGGACAGTCCATCGCTACATAAGAGAAAAATATCGCCGTCTTGCAGCTTTCCTTCAACCCTATCCACGGTAATTGGCTTATCAGTCTCACCTAATGCTTGTGTGATGACATTTTTATAGGGGTGATTTTCTATCTCGCTATCAGAAATTAAACCTTGATCGAGCATGCGTTGAATATAACTGTGATCTTTCGTTAAACACGTCAACGCTGAACGGTATAGATAAGCCCGGCTATCACCCACCCAGGCAATCTTATAGATATCATTTTTTATCTGAATAGCCACGATAGTGGAACCCATTCCTGCCGCCCCCAACCCATCCCGTGCTGCCTGCTCAATTGCATGATGGCTGTATTGAATTGCGGCAATCAAATCCTGCCCTGATGCAATCGCTGTTTTCAGGCTGCTGATTGCAATTGCACTGGCAACTTCGCCGCCTTCGTGGCCCCCCATGCCATCCGCTACGGCCCAAAGTTGATACTCCGGCAAATACAAATAGCTATCTTCATTATTTGCGCGTACTAAACCGGTATGCGTAAGTGCCTCAGCGCTAATAATAGAGACTGATCCATGGGATTTATCTTTAGAACGTGAAAGCAATGACGCCATTTTTGCAATTTTTTTAAACACAAAAATCCGCCTGAATAGAATTACTCAAATGTATGACCACTGCCCAGGTCTTGTTTAATGCGTAGAAATTCAGGGGATGAAGTAAACGGTATCATTTTTACATCCTTCAACTGCCTTTCAAGTGCTTCGATTCTTAATTTTTTCTGCGCAGCCGCTTCCTTGAGTACCGGCATTCTTGTAACAACTGTCAGCATTGCCTGAGGTGGAAAACGCGTATGCCGGAGGATCTCGACCGCCAAAGCATCAGCCTCGATCTCTTTAGCATTATTCAATACCTGGAAAAAAGAGCCTATGCCACGTACGGTACGGTTTTTATCGTTCTGACAAAAATGGCCCATCAATTGATGGGCCATTTCATGCGCAATAATTGCGGCAAGCTCTGCTTCTGTTTCTACAAAATTATAGGTGCCATCAGTGATATAAACCTTGCCATTACCAATTGAATAAGCATTGGCTGACACATCGCGTATGAGTAGAAATTCCCATTCTCCATCGGATGGCCAATCAAAATCACTTGACGCCATATTGAGTTTGATAACCGGGATCAAATAATCAACTATTTTCCGGACATACTGTGTTTTAACGTCCTGTGGCAATCTTAGCGGCCATTCTGTTGCAATACGTTCAGAAACCCGGGCTGCATTTCTGATTTCACTGTTACACGCTGCACCGGCCAATTGACTGTGGCAGAACACATAGACGGCCACAATCCCACACAAACGTTGCATTTTTGCAAACTAATAATCGCTTCAGGACACAATCACTTCACGACAAAAACGGTTTCATTCACGTCATAAGCACTGCCAGCCGCAAGAATGGTTTCCACAACATAGGTACCCGGTTCTGCATTTTGCGGAACATTGATCGGCTGTATTGTTTGGTGACCTGCAGCTGCTTTAATCTGGCTCACGGGCTTCGATTCAGTCAGAACATTGCCATCTTTTTTGAGCTTCCATGAGTAGGTCACTTCAGCTTGATTATTATGGGACGGGGGTACGGATAATGAATAATCGCTATAAATAGTAGTCTGTTCTCCGGCGGATATCATATTGGGAGAAGCCTGACCTCTATTTAACCTGATCATGACCTGATTCGTTGCGGGCGCAAAACCATACAGCCGCTGATCTTCTTCTGCGCTACGCACTTGCCGGGATTCATGCTGCATGAGCCTGATCGCCCCCCAACCAACGGCCGCACCTGCAACTGCCGCTCCGATTCCAGCACCAACATTACCTGTGAGCAAACCTGTAGTTAACCCGGCAGCTAAAGCCCCGACGGCAGCGCCACCTAACTGTTGATTTTGGTCCGTAGTTGCGCAACCCGACAGCGTAGCAGGTACGAAGACGACGATTAGAAGTGCACTTAATGTTTTAGATTTCATATTCATGTTCTTGTCCTTTTATAAATGTTACTGACCACGTGCGGGAAAATACGGATTACCATCCGGTGAAGGAGGAATTCTTTGACTCAGCATATTAATCGCATTATCAATCTCAGCGACAGGAGGAGGCTCCAGTGCTTCAAACTGGCTGTTGTCGTAAGTAAATTTCTTACTGCCCGATGGGTATTCGATACCTATTCTTACCGCATGCTGCTCACCGTCAATTTGCTCGTAAGAGCGGAAGGTAATGACATAGTCA
>CAZTCY010000141.1:0-5316 GCA_964612715.1 uncultured Nitrosomonas sp.
ATTGAACTCAAAATGCTCACATACTGCAAGTATGCTCCGCTTTTTACTCGGCGCAGGCACCTCGGTCTTACGGCTGTTCGCTGCGTTTTGCTTGCGTCGTTCAATTTTGCCTTGCACTGCACGCCTTGATTGAGATCTTGAGCAGGTTCTCAGAAGCGATAGACCTGGAGGAGCCCGCGTAGGCCCGATTAGCTTTGCGTAATCGGGCTTTGCTGATCGGCCATCAGGCCGATTGCCTCTTCCTCAGGAGCGTATTAATGCCGGATTTCGAAGTACGATTGACAGCGTGTCAGGCCTTGAGCAATATCCATATCCCGATTGCGACAAATCCGATTCCGGCGACATAGTGCAAATATCTTTCGTTGATATATTGAGACATGACGCTGCCTGCAAGTACGCCGATTCCCGCTGCTGCAACCAAAGCCAGTGAAGCGCCGGCAAATACGGTCCACTTGCTTGTTTCCTTGTCGGCGGCAAACAACAGGGTGGCCAATTGTGTTTTGTCGCCCAGTTCAGCGATAAAAACAGTGATAAAGACGGTGAACAGTACTTTGTATTCCATTGCCTGGCCTAAGTAAAACACATTGGAAATAACGTGAGCAGATCAACCGGTATATCAGGCAGTCATGCCGTTATGCCGCAATAATGCATCCATTTGCGGTGCTCTGCCGCGAAATGCAATAAATGATTCCAGTGCCGGCCGGCTGCCGCCCATGGCGAGGATTTCCTGTCTGAAGCGTGAGCCGATAGCGGTGTTCAGCACGCCTTCAGCGCTGCGCGCAGCCTGTTCTTCAAACATGCCGTAGGCATCTGCGGATAAAACCTCGGCCCATTTGTAGCTGTAGTAGCCCGCCGCATAGCCGCCGCCAAAAATATGCGCAAAATTATTGGGAAAGCGATGATAAGTCGGCGGGAAAACGACCGCGACTTCCTTGCGCACTTCATCAAGCAATTGCAGGACCGTTTTGCCGCCATGCGGATTGAAGTCGGAATGCAGCCGCATATCGAAGAGCGCAAACTCAATCTGGCGTACCATCTGCATACCGCTTTGGAAATTCTTGGCCGCCAGCATTTTTTCGTACAGTGCTCTGGGTAATGGCGCGCCGGTTTCGACATGTCCGGTCATTCCGGTCAGCACGTTCCATTCCCAGCAAAAGTTCTCCATAAACTGGCTTGGCAATTCTACGGCGTCCCATTCGACGCCGCTGATACCGGATACGTTGAGATCATCAACCTGCGTGAGCAGATGATGCAGACCGTGACCAAACTCATGGAACAATACGATCACTTCATTATGTGTGAATACAGCAGGTCTTGGCGTGCTATTAACTGCAACGGGTGCGGAGAAATTGCAGGTCAGGTAGGCGACCGGGATTTGCACGGCGGGTTCATTGTGTTCCTGCTCGACCAGACGGCGTGAAATCGCGCTGTCCATCCAGGCACCGCCGCGTTTGGATGCGCGGGCGTACAGATCGATATAGAACTGGCCAATCAGAACGCCATTCGCGTCAAAAATATCGAACAGCCTGACGTCGGGATGCCAATATTGAATATTGCGTGCAGCGTCCGCGGGTGCGATGGTGATGCGGTACAGTTTCTCCACCAGCCTGAACATGCCCGGTAATACCTTGTCTTCCGGAAAATATTGTTTGACTTCCTGATCCGAAAAAGCGTAGCGTGCCTGGCGAAGTTTTTCGCTGGCGTAGGGAATGTCCCAGGCTTCAAGTTTCGGCAGATTGAGTTGTTCGGCGGCAAATTGCTGTAATTCCTGTAAGTCTCTCTCGGCGTAGGGTTTGGCCTTGGCGGCAAGTTCGTGGAGAAAATCCAGTACCTGTTGCGGCGATGCGGCCATTTTGGTGGCCAGTGATATTTCCGCATAGTTATTAAAGCCGAGTAATCGGGCTTCTTCTTCGCGTAATTCAAGAATTCTATTGATCAGCGGCATGTTGTCCAGGCTTTTCGCCTCACCCTGATCGTTTTCCTGGCGGGATGCGTCGAATTCACTCGCGCGGGTATTGTAAGCACGATACATTTTTTCGCGCAATTCGCGACGCTCCGCATACTGCTGTACCGGCAGATAAGACGGCATGTGCAGCGTAAACTTCCAGCCGGCCTTGCCTTCTTGCTCCGCCAGTTGCCTGGCGGTATGCAGTGCGTCTTCAGGGATGCCTGCAACGTCCTGCGGATTATCGGTGAACCATGAAAAAGCATTGGTTGCATCCAGCAGATTGTCATTAAATTGCGACGACGTTTCAGACAAGGCTTCCTGTATCTTGAGAAAACGCTGTTTCTGTTCATCCGGCAGTTCGGCGCCGCCCAGTCTGAAATCCCTGAGTTCGTTTTCGATGATTTTCTGGCGTGCCGGACTGAGCGCCGCGTATTCCTGGCTTGCGTGCAGTTGCCTGAATTTTTCGAACAACTGTTGATCCTGAGACAATTCCGCATAGAACTGTGTGATCAGCGGCAGGTTTTTATTGTATACCGCACGCAGTTCCGGTGAATTCATCACCGCATTCAGATGAGAAACCTGTCCCCAGGCGCGGGATAACCGCTCGGTGGCATCGACCATCGGTTGTACGAAGGTTGCCCAGGTCGGGGGATGCTGATTATGCCGGATGTTATCGAGGATGGTTTTGTTTTCATTCAGCAACGCCTCAATCGCTGGCGTGATGTGTTCGGTTTCGATTTCCGAGAAACGCGGCAGGCCTGAAAAATCGAGTAATGGATTGGATAAGGTAGTCATGGTTGTGATGGTTAAATAGGTGTTATGAAACGGATTCGTAGACAATATTGCCGTTGACCAGGGTATATCTGACTTTTCCGGGCAATTCCATACCCAGAAACGGCGTGTTCTTGCCCTGGCTCAATAATGCGGATGGCGTGACTTTCCAATAATCCTCGGGGTCGAAAATACAGATATCCGCGGCAGCACCCGGTGCCAGATACCCGGCATCGATGCCTAAAATCTCAGCGGGCCTGCACGTTATGCCGGCCAGTATTTCGACAAGCGGACGCTTCATCTCAAGTCCCCATTTCAACGTGAGCGGCAGCAATAACTCCACGCCGGTAGCCCCGATTTCCGATTGGCCGAACGGTAACAGTTTGACATCATCGTCGACAGGCGCATGATCGGAACAAATGGCGTCTATGGTGCCGTCAATCAGTCCGGCGCGCAGTGCGTCGCGATCGCTGAAACTGCGTAACGGCGGAATCATGTGGCAATTGGAGTCGAAATAACCGATATCCATATCTGACAGGTGAATATGGTTGATGGTGACATCGCACGTGATCTGCAGGCCCTGTTGCTTGGCTGCGCGAACCATCGCCAGCCCTTCTGCGCTGGAAATCCGGCACAGGTGAGTGCGTACATGGGTTTCTTTCGCCAGCAGAATAATATTGGAAATGGCGATCGTTTCGGCGCAGACTGGAATAGCCGGCAATCCCAGCCGCGTTGCCACTTCGCCGTCATGCGCGACGCCATCGTAGGCAAGATGGATATCCTGCGGACTCAGCCATACGCTGAATCCGAAAGTTGCGGCATACTGCATGGCCTGCATCAAGACGCGCAAATTTTTAAGCAGCACATTGGGTTGTCCGAAAACGATACAACCCGCGTCGTGCAATTCAACCATTTCGGTCAGATGCTCCCCTTTGAGCCCCTGAGTCAGTGCGCCAATCGGATAGACATATGCCTGATTCAGGTTTCTGGCGCGATGTTTAAGCATTTCCACCAGACCGGGTTCGTCCAGCGGCGGATCGGTATCCGGCGGACAGGCAAAGCGGGTCACGCCACCGGCAACTGCCGCGTTCATTTCGGATTCCAATGTCGCCATGTATTCCAGGCCGGGTTCGCGCAGGCGTACCGACAGGTCAATCAGACCGGGGCAAACGATCAGGTGGCTGGCGTCAATGACGTGGTCGGCGTGAAAACCGGCAGGTGGTGTATCGAAAGACTGTATTCTGCCGTCAGCGATATAAATATCATGAACAGCATCCACATGATTTTTGGGATCGATCAGGCGCCCGTTGTTAATATGAATTCGCATCGCGCTGTCTGTTATACGTTGTCGCTGGATTGAGAGCCGGCCAGAATCGCCATGACCGCCATGCGTACCGCAATACCGTAGGTTACTTGCGGCAGAATCACGGACTGATGGCCGTCAGCGACTTCCGAATCGATTTCCACACCGCGGTTCATCGGCCCGGGGTGCATGACAATTGCATCCGGCCGGGCCAGCGCCAGTTTTTCCGGCGTGAGGCCGTAATACTTGAAATATTCCTCGGAACTCGGCAAATACGCACCCTGCATGCGTTCTTTCTGCAAGCGCAGCATCATCAGGACATCAACATCCCGCAGCCCGCTGCGCATGTCGTGATATACGCGCACACCCAGGCGTTCCACCTGGCGCGGCAGCAGGGTTTTTGGCGCAATGACGCGCACTTCCGGCACACCCAATGTCGTCAGGGCATGGATCTGTGAACGTGCGACGCGCGAATGCAGGATATCACCGACAATCGCAACGCGCAGATTATGGAATTCCTTTTTGTAGCGGCGGATCGTGAACATGTCGAGCAAAGCCTGCGTCGGGTGCGCATGACGGCCGTCTCCGGCATTGATGACATGAATGCCGGGTTGCACGTGTTTGGCGATCAAATGTGCCGCGCCGCTTTGCGAATGACGTACCACAAACATGTCGGCGTGCATTGCGGAGAGATTGTCTACCGTGTCGAGCAGTGTTTCGCCCTTGGATTGTGCGGATACCGCAATATTCAGATTAATCACATCAGCCGACAGGCGTTTTGCCGCGATCTCAAATGTCGTCCGGGTACGTGTGCTCGGTTCGAAAAACAGATTGAAAATGGACTTGCCGCGCAACAAAGGCACTTTTTTCACTTCGCGTTCGGTAACGCCCATGAACGTTTCCGCGGTGTCCAGTATTTGCAGCAGAATTGCAGCAGGCAGGCCTTCCGTGGTTAGCAAGTGCTGCAAAGCACGGTTTTTACCCAGTTGCGGATTCCGGTTGATCATTTCGCTGCATCCTGATCACTGGGTGCTGCGCTCTTTTTATCTTCCGTGCTCAGATAGAATTTCCCCTGGCTGTCCCGGTTAAATACCAGAATCTTTTCTTTCGGCAATTCCAGAGCCATGCCGATATATTGCGCGCAAAACGGCAGTTCCCGGCCGCCGCGATCCACCAGAACGGCCAGACTGATCGAAGCAGGCCTGCCGTAATCAAACAATTCATTAATTGCGGCGCGGATCGTGCGCCCGCTTTGCAGTACGTCATCGACCAGCAGAATATGCGCGCCGTCGAC
>CAZTCY010000142.1:0-5220 GCA_964612715.1 uncultured Nitrosomonas sp.
CTCCGGCACCGTATCCTGAAAGGGCTGGCCAGCGCCATGCTGGCCACATTGATCGCACTCACCGGTGGCGGCTATTGGGTATTCAGTACGCCATCCGGGCTGCAGTGGCTGTTCTCCACGATTCAACGCATCAGTGGCGAAGCGGTGCAATTCGAAGCGGTGAACGGCACCGCCGCAGCGCTGCAAATCGGCCGATTGAATTTTACCGGCGAATCCATGCAGGTCGCCATCGATCAATTTGAAATGCACTGGTCGCCGCAACGGCTGCTGGCCGGGGAATTGCTGATCCATACATTCAGCGTGCAGTCCATTGACCTGCACACCGCGCCATCGGAAGAAGAAACCACCCTACCCGAAGATTTATCCCTGCCCGTCGGGTTGACCATCGAACACCTGCGCATCGGCGCGCTGCATACCTACTCCATCGATGATCAGCCGGCTCAGGAGCGGCAACCCGACCTGGTCCTGACCGATATGTCGCTGCGCCTGAAAAGCGATACGCGGCAACACACGATCAATCACCTCGCACTGAATTCCGGATTCGGCGTTTTGCAGGCCTCGGGATCCATAGAAACCGCCCTGCCCTTCCGCCTGCAATTCATCCTGCAACACACGGATCCGAAAAAATGGGGCACCACGCAAGCCACCGCGACCGGAACACTCGAGCAACTAAACGTCAAGCTTCGGCATCGCCATACGCATATGCAGGCTTTCGCCGACGCCCGGCTGCAACCATTTGCATCAGACCCGTCAGCTATGGTAACAGCGCTCAAAGCCGCCGTTACCGGCTTCAATCCGGCGGATTTTTTTCCTGAAACACCGCAAGCCAGCATCGCGCTGCATACCGCGCTTCGCCTGAATCCGGAAAACCGGCTCGAAGGCATGTTGACGCTCATCAACACAGCGGCAGCGACACTGGATCAAAACGGACTGCCGCTCAATGCTATCCGGACAGCGGTTGTGCTGGATGCAGAGACACTGAAACTGAACAACCTTAAAATAGTGCTTGCGGAAAAATCACACCTTTCCGGTCATGTCGCCTGGCATTTCAAGCAGGCATTCGGACTGGCCACGATTGACGTCAGCAACCTGAATCCCGCAGCTATCGACACGCAATGGCAGGCCGCCGGAATAAACGGCACGCTCCGTTTGACCGGTGATGCGGAGCAGCAGCGCATCGAAGCCCGCATGCGCGATCGAGCGCTGAAACTGGAATTGGATGTGGCTGCCGTTCACAGCGCCAGCCGGGTTGTACTGGAACACGTCAATCTGAGCCGTGGCCAATCCAGTCTGAGCGGAAGTGGCGCAGTAAGCCTGCCCGACGCAACGGCAACCGGAGAAACGCTGCCGTTTCATTTCACAGGCCGGCTCAGGCAGTTCAATATCGGCGATTTTATTCAGGGTTATGCATCCAACCTGAATCTGAAACTGGATATCGCCGGAAATCATTCCCCCGAATTGGCCGGCACACTCGATTACCGGTTCGAAGAAAGCCGTTTTAACCACCAACCGGTCAGCGGCACAGGGCGGATAGCATTTGCACAGCCGTCATCCACCGCGATCGCCATCACCAGTGCGGCCGATCTTCAGATCGGATCGAACCATCTGAAAGCACACGGCAAATACGGCAAGCCCGGCGATACGCTGACCCTGCAGATCACCGCACCCGCACTGGACCAAATCGGACTCGGACTTTCCGGCGCGCTCAAAGCGCAAATCGATATGCGCGGGACAATCGACAAACCTTCGATCGACTTTGACATCAACGGCGCACAACTGGCGCTGCCCGGCGCTCAGTCGATCGACAATCTGGCGGCACACGGCAAAATACATCCCGAGGTGCTGGCACTGACGCTCTCCGCGAATCAAATCCGTTCCGCGGACCAAACGCTGCTTCAACAGCTCCAGCTCAAGGTGGATGGCCGGATAGCGCAACACACGATACAGGCCGATGTGCATATTGACCCATCGCAATCGGTCATTCTGCAGGCTGACGGCGGCCTGGCCGGTTACGGCAAACCAGACATAACCCCGTACTGGCAAGGACTGCTCACCCATCTGACGGTCAGCGGACAACTGCCGGTAACGCTGCAAACGCAGGCGGCATTAACACTCGGCAGCGACAAGGTAGCGATCAGCAATGCACGGCTTGCGGTTGCAGATGGTGAGGCGAACATTGAAAACGCGCTCTGGTCACCCAAAAAATGGGAAAGCCGCGGCCATTTCTCAGGCATCAGAGTTCATCCCGGCAGCGATCTGATTCCGCAGGAAAACATTCTGCGGCTGCGCGGACGATGGAATGTTCAGGCACAGGAACAGCTTGAGGGTGAAATTGAAGTGTCACGGGAACAAGGCGACTGGTATCTGCCCGGAGAACTGCCGCACGCCATCGGCCTGCAGAACCTGCATCTGTATGCCAGCGCCGGTAATCATCAGCTGAGCGGCCGGTTCGATCTGACGAGCGCGCATCTTGGCCAGGCAACCGCCAGAATAGCGCTGCCAATAACATCCTCCACCAGCAACGATTTTTTCCCGCCGCATGCACCGCTCAGTGGCACGTTAAGTGTGCAATCCGCCGACCTGTCCTGGCTGGATTACCTGACCGACAGCGCGATACACGCCAGCGGCGAGATTGCGCTGGAAGCCGCCATTTCCGGCACACTCGACAAACCCACACTACAGGGTCATATTACGGGAAAACAACTGGCCTTTGCGCTACCCGATGAAGGACTGAATCTCGACCAGGGCCAACTGGCGGCGCGGTTTGATCAATCGGCGCTGCATATCGACCGGCTCCGTTTTGTTGCGCCCTATGAAGCACCGCCCAAGGATCGCCTGCTGAACAAATTGAAGCGCAAGGAGAAACCGGGTTCAGTGGAAATCACCGGTTCGCTCGGTTTTGTCGACAATGCGCATCAATTGAGCGTTGCGCTCGACCAGGTTTATCTCATGAATCCGCCGCATTACTGGATCGTCGTCTCAGGCAACAGCACCGCAAAAATGTCCGGCAACGTGCTTGATCTCAACGGCGAAATCACCGCCGATGCCGGTCTTATCACACAACCGCCGGTAACCCGGCCGCAACTCGCTGATGACATCACCCTGGCCGAGGACACCGTGGAATCATCCGGCGATCAGGCCACCGACACACAATCCACCGTTGTGAATCTGAACGCAACACTTAACCTTGGCCAGCAGTTTTTCCTGCGCGTTGCCGGGCTCGAGGGGCGGCTTGATGGCAGCCTGAAATTGCGGAATGACGGGAAAGGTTTAAGCGCGGTTGGTTCTATCGCCACACGGAATACCACTTATAAAGCCTACGGCCAGAATCTGACCGTGGAGCGCGGTATCGTGAATTTCCACGGCCCGCTTGATGATCCAGGACTCAATGTGCGGGCAATCCGTAAAGGGCTTGCCGTCGAGGCCGGTGTGGAAGTCGCCGGCACCGTGCGGCATCCCCAGATTAAACTGGTGTCATCGCCCAATGTGCCCGACACCGAGAAACTGTCCTGGATTGCACTGGGCCGTGCGCCCGATGTCAGCGGACTGGATACGTCCCTGCTGGTTACTGCCGCCAACTCCATTCTCGGCGGGCAATCCGGCTTCGGCGTTACCGACCAGATCCGGGATTTATTCGGTTTTGACGAGTTCTCCTTCCGGCAAGGCAGCACAGCGGGGAGTACAACAGACAGCGCCCAGACCGGCCAGGCAGCGACACAGATCAGTCCTTTCAGTAACCCCTATGCGTTTGCAGGCAGTACGCTGAGCGGTCAGATCGGCACCATCGGCAAGCGCATCTCCTCACGCGCCTACCTGAGCTACGAACGCGGCATCACCGCAACCACCGCCGGCATCACCAAACTCACCTACACCCTGACACCCAGCATCACCGTTGTCACCCAGGCGGGCGAGGACAGCGCGGTGGATCTTTTTTATACGTTCAGGTTTGATTGACAGGCTGTTGAAGCGTAGGGCGCTAATAAGCGAAGCGCATTGCACCAATTGCGGTTCTTTTATTTTTATTGACTATGCAAAGCTACGCTTTGCTGGTGGATGGCGTTGCACTGATCCACCCTACTGCTGAGTCAGATTATGGCGCTGTTATACGATATTTTGTAAGCGATTAACAAGGTCATGCCCGGAAGTGGCTGGCGGCAAAGGTTTGCTATCCTTGTGATAGAGCGCTATAGCCTCTTCGACAATCTGGCATAGCTCCTCAAACACCTGTTTTTCGTCATCACCGTGACAACCGCCGAAAATTAACCCGGGCGCGCACCCGACATAACAGTGATCTTCTTCCGACCACTCGACAATCTTTGCGTATCTTGCGCTGTCTTTCATTTCTTTAACTCCTCCAGAGCCAAGCGCACTGCTCGGGTCTGATAATGTTTTACGTCAGACTCAAGTTTACCGGAAATTGTTATGGGTTTCTGTGCGCTTGGGTGGACAAAATTCCGATGGCTTCCTTTACCGCCACGATTCACGAACCCCGCCCTCTCCAGCTCGACGATTAAATCACCAATTTTTGGCGGCATCAGCTTGTCCTTGTATTCTTCGTATAACGCCTGAATCAAGCCGCGCCGGGAAGCGGCATCGACTTGAATGAATTTTAGAGAGCTGTCTCATTGATGATTGTGTAAACCGTGTCTGCGAGTCTCTGAAGAAAAGCCATGTCCAGTTGAACTTCTTGCTTCTCGTAAATATAGCGCCATTCTTCAAATACATTCGCAACCGCGGCAATAGAAGCGTCAAATGAAGCTCTTGTAGGTGAGCATGCTGTGACCACGCGATCTTGTACTGTCTGCGGAAGCAGCTCAAAGAGTTTTCTAAGGTCATGGACTTTAGGCGGTACAATAGTTTTAGCTACCAGAGCCTTAAATCCAAGCTCTATTGAAAACGCGGTACAAACAACACCAGGAACAAGTGGCATATTAAACTGGGTAGGCGAAGGGGGTGCCAATAAGCGAAGCGCATTGCACCATTTGCGTTTTTTTATTGACTGGCTATGAAAGCTGCGCTTTGCCGGTGGATGTTGTTTCACTGAACCACTCTTGTGTACTAACTGGACAGGAAAATTGTACTCAAGTAGTACTGATGTCTCCATTGCCTCATGTCCAACAGGGAGCTAACAACCAGCGCGCGCTATCGCGCATCCGTGCTGCGTGCCGAGTCAGGTTCCGATGATTTCATTTAACCCTTCGACAAGCTGAACCAACTCTT
>CAZTCY010000143.1:0-5049 GCA_964612715.1 uncultured Nitrosomonas sp.
CCGGACGTATGATGCGATCGTGACGATGAGTATCGACAGCCGCTACCAATTCCCCAATGATACGTTTGCCAGCATACTGACGTCCGGTTTACTGGGGGAGCAATATATCGGACTCGCGGCGGGCGGCGATGAGGTGATGCTCAAGGAAGGTGATACAATAATGAAAACCAATTCCGCCATGGTGCTGGAAGAAATGATCGGGCGCTTTTTGTTTGACAAGGCATCGGAAGATAACGACTTTTAGCGGATAGGATACCTCGGAAAACCGTAGCACGCGGCCGGATGGCAAGATGCACGGCCTGTCACAATGGATAGGTGCGCTTCGAGTGTCGCGCAACGCAGCCGGATGATCGCTCAGCAGGTTTCTCAAGGTACCCGATAAACTGTTTTTTTAATGCAATAAACTTATTCAATCTCTGAATGAAGAAGTGAGGGAACAATGAAAAGATGTGCGCGTGTAATAACTTTCTGGGTTGCTTTGATGTTTGTGTTCCCGGCATGGGCGATGGAAATGGCGCCCGACCGGCTGGTCGACAGAACTGTTCGTGAAGTGCTTAATATTATCGAACAGGATGAAAAACTCAAGCATGGCGATAAGGAGAAGATGCTGGATCTGATCGAAGTCAAGATTCTGCCGCATTTTAACTTTAACCGCATGACGCGGCTGGCTATGGGCAAACACTGGTCTGACGCAACGCCTGAACAGCAGCAGACGATTGTTGACGAATTCAGAACGCTGCTGGTCAGAACCTACTCGAATGCGTTGACGACCTACCGTGATGAAACCGTCAAGGTCAATCCGATTGCAAATCTCGGTGACAGGATGGATACGACAGTCAGGACAATTGTCTATCAGAGGCAGGGCAGAGAGCCTGTTCCGATCGATTACAGTATGGAAAAGAGTCCGGATGGCTGGAAAGTCTATGATGTGACGGTCGCCGGCGTCAGTCTGGTGACGAATTACCGGGGTTCATTCAGCAGCCAGATCCGCAGGGGCGGCGTTAATGGATTGATAAAAACCCTGGCTGACAAGAACCGTTCTTTGGAAGGTAAATAGACAAAGCATTTTTATCGGCGGATCGTTACACAGAGATACGGCATGATATACCGCGATGGCAATACGCTCGTTGTGGAAGGTGGGGTGACAGTTCGCACTGTCGTCGGCCTGACGCGGCAGGGTATCGAACTGCTCGATAGCAACGCGCTGCGGGTGGATCTGCAAAAAATCACCGCGGTTGATTCGACCGCTATCAGCATGTTGTTTGAGTGGCAGCGCGTGGCCGACCGGAAAGGCTGCCGACTGGAATTTATCCATTTTCCGGAAAGTCTTGCAAGCCTGATGCAGCTCTATGGCGTTACATCGCTATTCACTTCCTCGCCGGATCATTCTTCTGAATCCTGATCAATTGTCTGCGCCGCCCCGTTTTACCCGGTTTCATCCATGACAGCCGCAATCGAAGTCAGTCAGGTATGTAAATGTTTCGGCCCGGTCTGCGCGCTTGATCACGTCGGATTGGAAATTCAGGAGGGTGAATTCTTTGCCTTGCTGGGTCCTAATGGCGCCGGTAAGACCACGCTGATCAATGTCATTGCCGGACTGGCCATTGCCGACAGCGGTTCTGTTCACATCATGGGCCGGCACGTGATTCATCACTACCGGCAGGCCCGGAAGCTGCTGGGCGTGGTGCCGCAGGAGCTTGTCTTCGATCCGTTCTTTACCGTTCGTGAGACGCTCGAGATTCAATCGGGTTACTACGGTATTCGTGGAAACGGCGCCTGGATCAATGAAATTATCGAACGGCTTGACCTGACCGATAAAGCGGATGTCAATATGCGTGCGTTGTCCGGCGGTATGAAACGGCGTGTCATGGTGGCGCAGGCGCTGGTGCATAAGCCGCCGGTGATCATTCTGGATGAGCCGACAGCCGGTGTGGATGTGGAACTGCGCCAATCGCTCTGGGATTTTATCCGGCAGCTCAACAAGGCAGGCCATACCATTGTATTGACAACGCATTATCTGGAAGAAGCCGAGACATTGTGCAACCGTGTGGCGATGCTGAAGCAAGGTAAAATCATCGCGCTGAACAGCATGCAGCAACTGATTGCCGCCATGACAGCAGGCTATACGCTGCGTCTGCGGTTGCAACCGGATCAATTGCCTGCGGCGGTGCAGGAAAAACAGACCGGGTGCCACAACGGTTTTCATGAATTGAAAATCGACGCGTATGCGCAGATTGAAGCTGTACTTGCCGAATTACGCCAGGCGCGCATTCAGATTCTTGAAATGCAATTACAGCAGCCTGATCTTGAAGATGTTTTTGTCGATCTGATGCGTCATTATGTTTAAAAATAATGAAAGCCAGGGGAAATTGGTTTCATAATTCCTCTATTTCATCTATTCAAAAATAATTTGGGAGTGGCGTCACATCAATACGCCAAGCAAGTAAACATTATTAAGAGTCGTCACGCCGGTAAGAACACTCGCTTAATAAAGACAGTCTGATGCTATTATCGCTGTTGAGGTATTAGCGGAGACGGGGCAGCAGAATAGCGCTGAATATCGCGCCAAGCCCTATACAAGCCAATAGTGTGCCATAAATGGAAGGTTCTGCCTGTAGCGCATAAGGATTGCAAGTTATGATTTACGAACATCACGAACATGTACAGCATAACCACGATCATCACAAGAATCACCGTGCTATAGCGACAGATCCCGTATGCGGCATGCCGGTCGATTCACATACAGCGAAGTATCACGCTGAACATGATGAACAAACTTACTATTTCTGCTCTGTCCACTGTCACGATAAATTTGTGGCCGCACCCGGTATTTATCTAGCAGGCAAGATTCCAATCGAGGAATCCGCATCCGACACTATCTATACCTGTCCGATGCACCCACAAATCCGGCAGACCGGGCCGGGAAGTTGTCCGGTCTGTGGTATGGCATTGGAACCCGCAGAAGTGTCGCTTGACGACGCACCCAGTGCGGAGCTTGCTGACATGACCCGCCGCTTCTGGATCAGCCTCATATTGACAACCCCGGTCTTCATCTTGGAAATGGGCGGCCACCTGATCGGCTTGGCACATCTTATATCTGCACAGATTTCCAATTGGGTGCAATTATCATTGGCAACACCCGTCGTCTTGTGGGCAGGGTGGCCGTTCTTCGTGCGCGGTTGGCAATCGATTGAGAACCGTGCACTCAATATGTTCACACTGATTGCGATGGGCACGGGCGTGGCATGGATCTATAGTATTGTTGCCACCGTTGCGCCTGATCTCTTTCCCGATGCATTTCGCAGCAGCGATGGATCGGTCGCAGTTTATTTCGAGGCTGCGGCAGTCATCACCGTACTGGTGTTATTGGGTCAGGTGCTCGAATTGCGAGCACGCGAACGTACCTCTGGTGCGATTAAAGCCTTACTCAATTTGTCACCAACAACGGCCCGTCGTCTTGGCGACGACGATACAGAAGAGGAGATCAATCTGGATCAGGTAATGGCGGGGAATCGCCTACGGGTACGTCCCGGCGACCGGATACCGGTCGATGGCAAAGTGATCGAAGGCGGCTCGAATATCGATGAATCGATGGTAACCGGTGAATCCATGCCAGTTCGCAAGCAATCCGGCGATAAGGTGATCGGCGGCACCATCAACGGTCAGGGCGGCTTTGTGATGCATGCGGAAAAAGTTGGACGTGATACCATGCTGGCGCAAATCGTCCGCATGGTATCGGAAGCACAACGCTCGCGCGCACCGATTCAGCGCTTGGCGGACATCGTGGCTGGCTGGTTCGTTCCGGCAGTCATTCTGATCGCCATACTTGCTTTTGCCGTCTGGTCGGTCTGGGGTCCACCACCCGCCATGGGGTATGCGCTGATCGCCGCTGTCAGCGTGCTGATCATCGCCTGTCCATGCGCACTGGGTCTGGCGACACCGATGTCGATCATGGTGGGTGTCGGACGGGGTGCGACCGAAGGTGTCCTGATCAAGAACGCCGAAGCATTGGAACGTATGGAAAAGGTCGACACGATCGTGATTGACAAGACCGGAACGCTGACCGAAGGCAGGCCCAGGGTCACGGCAATTCGCGCTGCTGGCAATATCGACGAAAACGAGCTGTTACGCCTTGCGGCCAGCCTGGAACAGGGAAGCGAGCACCCTCTGGCTGCCGCTATTGTTGCCGCAGCGAAGGAACGCTCAATTGTGCTGGCCAAGGCAACCGGCTTTGACTCGCCGACTGGCAAAGGTGTGCTCGGCGATGTCGATGGTCACCGGATCGCCCTGGGCAACACCAAGTTTCTTGCAGAATTGAATATCGACACTCGGATGTTGGAAACGCAAGCAGATGAACTGCGTCAATATGGAGCGACCGTGATCTTCGTGGCGGTCGATGGCGTGATTGCTGGTATTGTCGCCATCGCTGACCCGGTGAAGGAATCGACATCCGCCGCTATCGATGCTTTGCACGCCGATGGCATCCGCATCGTCATGTTGACCGGGGACAACCGCACTACGGCTGAAGCGGTCGCCCGGCAATTGGGTATCGACGAAGTGGAAGCGGAAGTGTTACCTGATCAGAAAGCGGCAGTCGTAACGCGATTGCGCAAGCAAGGGCGAGTGGTCGCAATGGCGGGTGATGGCGTCAACGATGCTCCGGCTTTGGCCACCGCCGATGTTGGCATTGCCATGGGTACGGGCACCGATGTTGCGATTGAAAGCGCGGGTGTAACCTTGCTGCGCGGCGATCTGCTGGGTATTGTCCGGGCACGGCGCCTGTCCGAAGCAACCATGCGTAACATCCGCCAGAATCTGTTCTTCGCCTTTATCTACAATACGGCTGGCGTACCGATCGCAGCCGGGGTGCTGTATCCGTTCTTCGGTATCTTGCTGTCACCGATTTTTGCTGCGGCAGCGATGTCGCTATCTTCGGTCAGCGTGATCGTCAATGCATTGCGGCTACGTGCAACCAGGCTGGAGTAGGTATGGAGAGTTTAAAACAACGCTGCCGAATTTTTAATTGTATAAATTATATAAAGAGTATTA
>CAZTCY010000144.1:0-4810 GCA_964612715.1 uncultured Nitrosomonas sp.
CGAAAAAAAAAGTCTTCACCGTTCTCTGGGCGTATGGCAGTTAACACTCCTGGGCGTCGGTGCCATCATCGGGACCGGTATCTTCGTGTTGACTGCTGAAGCTGCGCAGAAAGCGGGTCCTGGTATGATGATTTCTTTCATCATTGCCGGTTTCGTGTGCGCCGTAGCAGCGCTGTGCTATTCCGAACTCTCTTCCATGGTGCCCGTATCCGGATCTGCCTATACTTATTCTTATGCAGTACTCGGCGAGTTCGTGGCCTGGATGGTAGGCTGGGCATTGATCCTTGAATATTCCGTGGCAGCCGGTGCGGTTGCCGTGGGCTGGTCAGGCTATTTCGTCGGGCTCTTGAGTAATTCCCTTGGTATCGAAATCCCCTATGCCCTGGCAAATGGCCCCTTTGCAGGCGGCATCATCAACCTGCCTGCAGCGATCATCTGCGTACTGGTTGTTGGGTTGCTGGTCGTTGGCACACGGGAAAGCGCGGCATTCAACGCCGCACTTGTAGCCGTCAAAATCGCTGCCTTGACCGCTTTCATTGTACTGGCTATCCCGGTCGTGAATGCGGACAATTTCCAGCCGTTCCTGCCTTTAGGCACGTCAGGCGTCGTTGCAGCCGCCGCTTCCATTTTTTTCGCCTATGTCGGCTTTGACGCCGTGTCTACTGCTGCAGAAGAAACCAAAAATCCACAGCGTAATATTCCTCTTGCACTTATCGGTTCGTTAGCAATCTGCACTTTGTTTTACCTCCTGGTTTCAGTTGGCGTGATCGGTGCAATTGGCGCGCAGCCTTTGAAGGATGCTGCGGGTCAAGGACTCATGCCAGGCTCGCTGGCGCTGGCCGAACAATGCCAGTCGCTGGCTGCGGTCGGTCAGCAACCCGTTGTGTGCTCACGAGAAGCGCTGGCGCATGTGCTGCGCGAGATCGGCTGGGAAAAAGTCGGCAATCTGCTTGGCCTGGCTGCTTTTCTGGCACTGCCTTCGGTCATCCTTATGATGTTATTCGGTCAGACGCGCATTTTCTTCGTGATGTCCCGTGACGGCCTTCTGCCAGAAGTGCTGAGCCGCATCCATACACGTTTCAAAACACCGCATATCGTAACCATGGTCACCGGTATCGGTGTAACGATCGCCGCTGCCTTTCTGCCCGTGGGAAAACTTGCGGATATCTCCAATTCCGGCACATTGTTCGCCTTCATGGTCGTTGCGCTCACTGTCATGATCCTCCGTGTCAGGGATAAACATCGTCACAGACCTTTCAGAACACCGGTCATCTGGCTGATAGGTCCCCTCGCCGTAAGCGGTTGTATCACGCTCTTTCTGTTCCTGCCAACGGACGCCAAGCTGGTATTTCCGATCTGGGCGGGGATCGGGTTGATTTTCTATTTCCTGTATGGCTACCGGAAAAGTCATGTCGCGCTCGGTATCGATACGCCTTCTGGCGGTGAAAACATAATCGAGCCGATTCGCCCGCTGGCAGATTATCGTGATGAAATTGAACCGGAAAAGCCAAAGCCAAAGGATTAGCCGCCCTCGCCTTATAGTTATAGGGTTAATTACCGGAAAAGCGGATGCAGGCAAGCCTGTGCCGCCTATCCTGCCATTGAGCATCGATGGACTATTGATCCCCCGGAGCCCGCCCGGACGGCTTCGGAGGATTAAACAATTAGCCAAGGTATTTCTCTATTTCCTGCAGCATCATGATGCTCTACGTGTAACCCAATATGTAACCCGATAACAACGCATGCATGTTCATTCGGAAAATTGCATCCATGATTTTCCATGGTGCGCTCGAAGACATCCTCATTAATTGCGGTAACCTGGACATAATCCGGGCCGGTTCACACGACTCTGTCGGAATTCTTAACATTTCAATGAAGTCTGATTAAGAAGATTCGGGGTTGATGAATTTTCAAAAATTGTCGGCCAAATCTTCTGGCAGCTGCACGGTTTTTAAGGCGCCCGAAAGAAAAACGGGCAGCTGGAGTGTTCAGCACCTAACCGCTCTAATAAACTTCCAGCAACATCGGATAAAACATTACGCTTCCATCAGTAATTCGTTCAGCTTTTTTAGAAAAACCGGGAAACCTGTCGTACTCAGGGAAGTGTGTATAAAAGTGTCGAAAGCCTTTACATGAAGGATGCCACATGATGCACCGTTACTGCTAACATGCTGTATAGAAGTATTATTTATTTTTGGCATATTTTCTGCTTAGAAAGAGGAAAGATGTTCGGAATGGTTCAGCATCTTCTCAATAATAAAGGAAAACAAGATGAGACCTTTTTTAAATAAATTACTTTCTACGACCGCAATTGCTTTACTTACAACCGCCTCAGCCAGCTGGGCGGATCCCATTACGCTGAATTACAGTGGTTTTGCTAACGGAGGCATGAGCGGGCAAATTACAAAGACATCACCGTCACCTGTCTTTACCAATAAAAGTGTCAGTGCCGGCCAGTTTAGCTTCAACGTAATTTCCAGTTCGGATCCGGTTAAATGGGATAGCACTGTGCAGGCTTTCTGCATTGATGTCGACCACTGGCTGGTCATAAGCGGCAACGTTGAGTATGACATTGTTTCTGCAACCACTTCACCGGGTGGTCTGACTGGTCTGCAACATGCCCGGGTAGGCTGGCTTTATGATCACCATGCATCTGATCTTGGCAGCAGTGCGCAATTTGATGCTGCATTTCAGTTAGCACTGTGGGAAATCTTCTTCGAAGAAGGTACGACGCTGAATCTGAGTGATGGTACATTCAAATCGAACTCTTTCGGTACGGTAAGTAGTATAACGACTCAAAGTCTGGCCAATAGCTTGCTGACGGGTATGGGTAATGGTGCAGTGAGTTCTAACTGGGAGTTTTATGCACTGAACCCTACCAATCCGGTCAATAACCAGCGCCTGATTACAGCTGTGAATGTTCCTTCTGTGCCAGTCAGCGAACCTGGCACGTTGTTCCTGTTGATGGCTGGTCTTGGCGTTGTGTTTTTCAGTGCACGCCGTGGCAACGGTATGCAAGCAGCCTCACAGGCCTGAGAATCTGTTCACGGTTTCCGGAGCAGTAGAGTCCGGAGCTGGGAGGAGGGCCACTGGCGGTATAGAATTTACCTGTGGGTCTTCTTCTCCGGTCAGATAAAGCTGTGTTCCACGATTCAGCGCTTGAGCATGACCTTGAAGGGTTGGGTATCGACTGCAATGTGCCGCTTGATGCCTGATCCTTGACCCCTATTGCCCGCGTCATGGTCTTTTGATAATCATCATTCTTCAGGTTTTTCAGAGTCCTGTTGTGCAGATTCAGGTTTGTCGGTCTGGTCGGATTGGTCCAGTATACCTTCAGGAGGATCCAGGGCGGGTACATCGGGGTTGTTTTCCGCACGGTCGCGATAAAGTGCGGCGCGGCCGAGCAGCATTAAGGTGACCGGTGTGGTCAGCGTGACGAAAATCCCGATCAGGATTTCGTGAAACACCGGCCGTGACTGTAACACACTGAAACAGATGATCGATGCCAGTACGATGGCTGCTGTTCCCCAGCTTGTGCCCAGTGTCGGTGCGTGGATGCGGTCGTAGAAGCTGCGCAGACGGTGTAATCCGAATGAACCGATGAGTGTCAGCCCTGATCCGATGAACAGGAAAGCGGCGATGAGGCATGCCGCCCACAAAGGGAAGTCGTTAAAGTGATTCATTCGATGACCTCGCCGCGCATCAGGAATTTGGCAAGCGCCACCGTTGCGACAAAGCCCAATATGCCGATGATCAGTGATGCTTCGAAATAAAGCGTATTCCCGGTACGCATACCGAAAACGAGCAACAGCAGCATTGAGTTAACGTAGAGTGTATCAAGCCCTAATACGCGATCTTGCGCGCGGGGTCCTTTGATCATCCGTGTCAATGCGAGCGCCATAGCGATTCCCAGTGCAATTTGCGCGCAGGTGATAGCCCAGAAAAGGATAGCAGCACTCATTCAAATATCTCCCGCAAAAGGTATTCATAGCGATTCTTGATCAGATCAAGCCAGACTGCTTCATCTACAAGATCAAAAACATGAAGTAACAACGTTCCGCGCGAGGCATTATAATCCAGCCAGGCCGTACCGGGTGTGCTGGTTATGATAACAGCCAGTGCGGCGAGGCCTATCGAATCGCGTAAGTCGAGCGGAATGGTCATGAATCCGGATTTCCGTGCCCGTTTGCTGCCCTGAAGGATGATTTTCGTCACAGCAATATTCGAGCGCACGATATCGTAGAGCACGATGCCGGTCAGCTTGAGCAACAGATCCCAGCGTTTGAGCCGTGGTTTGTCAGGCTGGAGCGCGGCCATGCCTTGTGCAGCGATAAATGCGATAACGCTGCCGACAAACAGCTGACCCAATGAAAAACGGGTCAGCAGCAGCCACATGATGATCAGGAAGATCATCAGAAGCGGATGAGGAAATACGCGGTTCATTCTTCTTTCTCCATGCGCCACTGCGCGGCTTGCGGCGCCTTCAATACGGCTTCGATATAGGATTCCGGTTCATGCAGGCTGACAGCGGTTGCTTCCATAAAGCGCATGACCGGTCCCGCCTGGATAGTGAGCACCAGTGTCATGAGCAACAACGCGGCTACGGGTACAATTTCGGTGAGCAGCACGCGTGGCACTAAAGCCGCTACCGGCGCCCAGAAGACGCGAATGCCGGCACGCACCAGCGCAATCAGCGCGGCAAGGCCTGAAAGGATGAGCAGCGCCACAAACCACCATGCCGCCGGTGAGATTGTACCGCCTTGTCCGAATCCTTCAGGGTTGAGAATGGCTGTGAGGATGGCGAATTTGG
>CAZTCY010000145.1:0-4724 GCA_964612715.1 uncultured Nitrosomonas sp.
TGCAGTATGTGAGCATTTTGAGTTCAATTTTAACGCCGCAATGCACTCTTCAGTGAGATCTTGAGCAGGTTCTTAGAAATATAAGGTATATAAGAGATTTAAAGCGATGACTAAAAATGTTGTAGTGATCGGTACGCAATGGGGTGATGAAGGTAAGGGGAAGGTTGTGGATTGGTTGACTGACCATGCGCAGGGTGTGGTTCGTTTCCAGGGCGGGCATAATGCCGGTCATACGCTTGTGATCGGTGATAAAAAAACAATCCTTCATCTGATTCCGTCGGGCATTCTACGCAGTGATGTAACCTGTTATATTGGAAATGGTGTGGTTATTTCACCCGAAGCGCTGCTCAAGGAAATCGGGATGCTTGAAGATATGGGTGTCAGTGTTACCGGGCGATTACGCATCAGCGAGGCATGTCCTTTGATATTGCCGTGTCATGTCGCATTGGATCAGGCGCGTGAAACAGCCCGCGGCACAGGTAAAATAGGAACCACCGGGCGTGGAATCGGACCGGCCTATGAGGATAAGGTTGCCCGTAGGGCCATACGATTGCAGGATTTGTTCCATAGAGACAGGCTTGCTGCTAAACTCGGAGAAATGCTGGATTATCATAATTTTGTTTTAAAACATTATTTTAATGCGCCTGTTGTCGATTTTCAAAAAACACTTGATGATGCGATGCTCCAATCCGAACGCATAAAACCCATGATTGCCGATGTGCCGCAGCTCCTGTTCAATGCCAATAAAGCGGGTGATAACCTGTTGTTTGAAGGTGCGCAGGGCGCATTGCTGGATATCGATCATGGTACTTATCCGTTTGTGACATCGAGCAATTGTATTGCCGGTGCCGCAGGGACCGGGAGTGGCGTCGGGCCGCAAATGCTGCAGTATATTCTCGGTATTACCAAGGCTTATACCACACGTGTCGGTTCCGGTCCATTTCCAACGGAACTGGAAGACGAAATAGGCAGCCATCTGGCAGTACGCGGTCATGAGTTTGGATCAACAACAGGACGCCCGCGGCGCTGTGGATGGTTTGACGCGATCGCAATGAAACGTTCAATACAGATTAATGGGGTTAGCGGGTTCTGCATTACCAAGCTCGACGTGCTTGATGGCGTCGAAACGTTGAATATCGGCATCGGCTATACACTGGCGAATGGTGAATATTCGGAAGTGCTGCCTGTGGGTGCCGAGGATTTGAATCTATGCGAGCCGGTTTATGAGGAGATTCCAGGATGGTCCGGAAATACAGCAGGCATAAAGGAATTTCATCAATTACCTAGAGCGGCGCAGAACTATTTAAAACGAATCGAAGAAATTTGCGAAACACCGATTGATATGATTTCAACGGGGCCGGATCGGGAAGATACGATTGTATTGCGTCATCCTTTTGAATAAATAAAGTTTTCGTTGATTGAAGGAAAGGAGCGTGAACTCCCTGTGCACTTCACTTCTTTAGGTTCATATTTCATATAATTCACACGTGTTTTATTGATCAATCTTTCCTTAAAGGACCAGAAGTAGATGAATAATCTCAGACTGTCTGATGTATCTGTAGACACATGGGTTCAAAGTGGCCCCATAGACCTGAATAACTTATCGGGTTCTGTTGTCTTGATTGAGGTATTTCAGGTCAATTGCCCGGGCTGTTTTCTATATGCCTTGCCTGCTGCCATTCAATTGTATGATAAATATCATGATCGGGGGCTTGAAGTTATCGGTCTGGCAACCGCGTTTGAAGATTATGACAAGAATACGCTGGATAATTTGAAATTACTTGTGAATGCTAGTGAAGTGATCGGTGAAACATACAAAGCACTGAGTCAGCGCGGGCTGCTGGCCGATGCTGGCAAGCTGCCATGGAAGCTTCCTTTTGCAGTGGCCATGGATCGCGTCATACCCGATAATGAACCGGTGACGGATGCGCGCGTGTTGGCCTATTCACGTCAGCTTTTGTCGCAATTTGACCGATTGCCGGAAGAACAGCAGCGATCGATACTGAATCAAGTACGCACGTTTATGGAACAAAAGATCATGAAGGCGGAAACATTCGAGCGTTTTGCATTGCAAGGCACGCCCTCCGCACTTCTTTTCGATAGAAAGGGCGAATTGCATAATGTTTCTTTTGGCCAGGTTGATTACAAGGAACGTATCATTGAGCAGTTGCTTGTCCAGTCTTGATAATGATATGGGTCGAAGCGGTACAGCATTTTTTGATATCCGATCTGTTCATGTGCAAATGATGGATCATAATCGTATGTTTTATAACCAATTATCCCTGGATTTGAGAAATCCAATCCCCTCGCGGGTACCTTGAAGACAAACCGGTTATATCTCTCAATGTATGCTGCAGCAGTGTATATCATCTTGCAATCGCGCTGAAGATAAGAATTTCGAGGGCTGTTTTGGGCGCGGTACTTCTGCTTAAAGGCCGGACTGGCAACGACGATGCCTGTTAATCATCATCAATTGAAACATTGAACTCCTGTCTTCGCAACACAAAATACTGGAATCTGCGAATCTGCCATAAATGTGCATTACCGTCATGTACGGAAAACTGATTTTCCAGCCGCCATCCGCCGGATTTACCAGAGCCGGTATCATGGTTTTTCAAAATCACAGCGACATTCATCGCACTTCGGTGTATTCAGCGCATTAACGGTTACCTGATCGTATAACAACGCATATCTATCCAATATGTTCCAGTGGGATATTTTTTGCCGTGTGATTGATAATTTTGGCGATGTCGGTGTGAGCTGGCGGCTTGCACGTCAACTGCGCCACGATTACCGTCAGGTGGTAAGGTTGTGGGTAGATGACTTGAATAGTCTGGCGCGCGTCGTTCCACAGGTAAAACCTGATAGGCTACGACAGTTTTTCCAAGGCATCGAAATCCGGCAGTGGCTGCCTTCCTTTCCGGCGTGCGCACCGGGAAATGTTGTTATAGAAATGTTTGCGTGCACGCTGCCGGAAGTTTATGTGGCCGAGATGGTCAAAAAAACGTGTCCACCGGTATGGATCAACCTGGAATACCTGAGCGCCGAAGACTGGGTTCCTGCGTATCACGGCCTGCACTCGCCGCATCCACGTCTGCCGCTGAAAAAAACGTTCTTTTTCCCCGGTTTTGTGCCTGGTACCGGCGGACTTCTACGGGAAAACGATCTTATTCGGCGCAGAAGCGGTTTTAACGCACAAAAAACGCGACAATTCTGGCAATCCATCGGCGTACCCGACCGCGCAGCACATGAGTGCCGCGTATCGTTGTTCTGCTATGAACATGCGCCGTTAAGGGAATTGATCGCAATCTGGACGCAAGCATCGGTCCCTGTTTTTCTGATCATACCGCAAGGCCGGGTTGCGGATCAGGTGACCGCCATACTGAACATCCGGTTGGCAGATTCCGACGGCATAATAGAAGCGGGGCGGTTGTCGGTCAAAATCATCCCTTTCCTGGAACAGGTACAGTACGACACATTGCTCTGGGCCTGCGATCTGAATTTCGTACGCGGGGAAGATTCCTTTGTCCGGGCGCAGTGGGCCGGGAAGCCTTTTGTCTGGCATATTTATCCGCAATCGGAAAATACGCACTGGCGGAAACTTGATGCTTTCCTGGATAGGTATACGAAACAAATGCCGGAAAATGCGGTCTATGCCATACAAAAATTCTGGCATGGCTGGAATGGCATGGATGAAATAGATCTATTGGTGTGGGAAGATTACCACGATTGTTTTGCTGTGCTGAGCAGACACAATGTTGCCTGGAGGCAGACACTGGAAGCGCAACATGATCTGGCGTTCAATCTGGTGCAGTTTGCCGGAAATCAGCTATAATCCCCACTTTCTCAAATCCCGTTGCGCACGGACAGGTGACGCAATGCCTTGTTTATAACTATTATTCGCAGGAAAAAATATGAAAACCGCAATGGAACTACGCTCAGGAAATGTTGTGATGATAGGAAATGATCCTATGGTCGTACAAAAGGCTGAGTTCACAAAATCCGGACGTAACGCATCTGTGGTAAAGATGAAGCTGAAAAGCCTGTTTTCCAATTCAACCACGGAATCCGCCTATAAAGCGGACGAAAAATTCGACGTGGTTGTGCTTGATCGTCAGGAATGTACCTACAGCTACTACGCCGATCCACTCTATGTGTTCATGGATGCCGACTATAATCCGGTCGAAGTGGAAGCGGACAACATGCAGGATGTCCTGAACTATCTCATCGACGGCATGGAAGATGTCTGCCAGGTCACGTTTTATAATGGCAAGGCAATATCGGTTGAACTGCCGTCAACCATCGTGCGTGAGGTTGAATACACCGAACCCGCAGTGCGCGGAGACACCAGTGGCAAAGTGATGAAACCGGCACGCCTACAGGGTACTGGTTTTGAAATTCAGGTACCTGCATTTGTGGAAATCGGCGACCGCATCGAAATTGCTCCGGATACCAATGAATTTAAGAAACGCGTCTGAGAATCTGCTCAAGATCTCAATCAAGGGATGCAGTGCAAGGCAGAATTGAACGACGCAAGCAAAGCGCAGCATACTCAAAGTATGTGAGCATTTGAGTTCGATTTAAACGCCGCAATGCGCCCTTCAGTGAGATCTTGAGCAGATTCTGAGTAGTCCGCGGCAAATAGTAGTATCCCGGGGGCTTTTAGTTTCGGGGGTGTAAATAATTTTGTGTAAATGGTCATTTGGCAGGAAACTGCTCATATA
>CAZTCY010000146.1:0-4618 GCA_964612715.1 uncultured Nitrosomonas sp.
CTGAACATTATTTTGATCCCGATACGGTGCGTCAGAGTGGCCAGAACTATAAAAAAGTATGGTTGTTATCGAGTTATGGCGAGAAGCAAAGAGGGGGGTACCAGTCTTTAAAAACGTTTTATGAATTCGATTGCGAAGCTGACCGGGCGCGTTCATATACGATGCTGCTTTATTCCGGCGCCATGGCCTCGGGGAATACCATTGGCGCGCATCACGATGAATTAAAAGAATGGTTTAACTATCCTGAAACCTCATTTTTTAAGCGAATCTCAACGTCAATCTGTGAAAAATAAATGCCATGGATACGTGCACGGATTGTGTCGGCATCCGCTGTTTTTAAAGTACGATACCATCGTGTAAAAACGTAGGCCGCATGACAATTCGAAATTTATTACGGGGGAGGTTGGAATGAGAAATAAACACTTGCTTAATATATCTGTTTTATTTGCTGTGCTGCCTTTTTTAACGGGATGCTGGATGGCTGCAGCGGCAGGTGCCGGCGCGTATGGTGGCTATAAAATGAAGGAAAAGGGTTATACAGTACAAAATCCGATTACCAAGGAGAAAAGTTCGAAGCAGGAATCGGACTAATTGCTTTTTATTGCTCAGCGATTTACTCAGCTTTTTCTTTTTGTGCGACGGTTTGCCCGGTATCTTTTTTCTCTGTGCTGCTGAAGCTTTCAATGATGAGCAGGACGGCGCCGATGAAAATCGCTGAATCGGCAATATTGAAAGCCGGCCAGTGATAATCGCCAATATAAAAATCCAGGAAATCGACAACATACCCCAAGGTAATCCGGTCCCACAAATTACCCAGCGCGCCGCCGAGGATTAAACTGAGGGAAAAACAGAATAATTTCTCCGCCCGGTATTTATGCAGCAGATAAATGATGATGAATGAAGCGGTTGCGGCAATGGCACTGAGGAACCAGCGCTGCCAGCCCGATGCTTCACTTAAAAAGCTGAACGCTGCACCGGTATTGTAAGTGAGCACCAGATTAAAGAATCCGGTCATCGGAATACGCTGTCCATAGCTTAATATCGATTCGATCCAGTATTTGGTTGCTAAATCCAGGATCAGTATGATCAAGGCAATGCTCAACGAATAATGTAATTTCATGGATAAATGTTCCGCTGTGTTTTTATGTTGTAATGATATAGGTTTGTTTTTTCATTGCCTTTCCGGCATCAGGCAAATTTTCGTTGTTCACCGCTGCCATACAGGTTGGAAATGCAACGCCCACAGAGTGTCGGATATTCTGCGCCGTGACCGACATCAATCCGGTAATGCCAGCACCGCTCGCATTTCTGGTGCCTGCTGGGTGTGACATGAACTTCAATGGTCTGTAAGTCATCGTTTTGCAGCAAACGGGTTTCGGAAGTGATCAGTACAAACTTCAAGTCATCACCCAGCGAATTCAGTAATGTAAAATCATCTTTTCCCGCTTGGATTTCAACGGTCGCGGCCAGGGATGAGCCGATGTCTCCTGTTATCCGGGATTCTTCCAGTTTCTTGAGGACCTGCGCGCGCAGTGCACGGATTCTAGTCCAGCGATCGATCAGCTGTTGTGCATCGGACTGTTCGGGAAAACGATGCCAGGTATGCAGTAATACACTGTCATCAGGTTGCCGGGTAAGCTGTTCCCAGACTTCATCTGCGGTAAAACTGAGTATCGGCGCAAATAGACGCACCAGACTATGCGTGACATGATGGAGCGCACTTTGCGCTGCGCGACGCGGCTGACCTTGGGCCGTGGCGGTGTAAAGGCGGTCTTTGAGAATATCCAGATAAAAACCGCCCAGATCTTCCGAGCAGAAATTGTGCAGTTTGTGAACGACCTGATGAAACTCGTACTGCGCAAAGATTTGCGTTAAGTCCTGTTGGAAAGTTTCCGTATAGGCCAGCATATAGCGGTCGATTTCCAGCCAGTTTTCGACGGGCAGCAGATCTTTCTCTGCGTCAAAATCGGCCAGGTTGGCCAGCAGAAAACGCAATGTATTGCGAATACGCCGGTAACTTTCAACCACACGCTTGAGTATTTCGTTGGAAATTGAAAGTTCGCCTGAATAATCGGTCGAAGCGACCCACAACCGGAGGATGTCGGCACCGTAAGTATCCATGACTTTCTGAGGCGCGATGACATTACCTTTTGATTTGCTCATTTTATGGCCGCTGCCATCCACGACAAAACCGTGTGTCAGTAATGCGCGGTACGGCGCATGACCGTTAATGGCGCAACCCGTCAGCAGTGAGGACTGGAACCACCCACGATGCTGATCAGAGCCTTCCAGATAGAGATCAGCCGGATGATTCAGTGCGTCGTTCGGTTTAACGACTGTGTCATGTGTTGTGCCGGAATCGAACCAGACATCCAGGGTATCGGTGAGTTTTTGATATTCTTTTGCATCATGCCCCAGCACTTCTGTTTCATTGAGCGAGAACCAGGCTTCTATACCTTGCTGTTCGACACGCTGCGCAACCTGTTCGAGCAGTTCCAGAGTACGTGGATGTGGTTTTTGCGTCTCCCGGTGTACAAATATCGCCATGGGTACGCCCCAGTTGCGCTGGCGCGATATGCACCAGTCAGGCCGGTTTCTGATCATGGCTTCCAGGCGTGCACGTCCCCATGCCGGGTAGAACCGGGTGGTGTCGACGGCTTGCATGGCAAGGTCACGTAAGGTTTTTGGCGATTCGGATGTGCCCGAATTGTGCTGAAGATTCATGCCGATAAACCACTGCGGCGTTGAACGGAAAATAATCGGGGTTTTATGGCGCCAGCAGTGCGGGTAGCTGTGTTCGATTTTTTTGAAGCAGAGCAGGTGATGATTGTTTTTTAGCGTTTCGATAACGACATCATTGGCTTGCCAGACAGACAGGTTGCCCACCAGGGGTTTGCCGGCGATAAACTTACCATTACCATTGACAGGGCTTTCATTGGGCAAACCATACTGCTGGCCGACAAAATAGTCGTCCAGGCCATGCGCAGGTGCGGTATGCACCATACCGGTGCCTGCTTCCAGCGTGACATGCCTGCCGCAAATGATTTTGACGCTACGCGCTTCAAAAGGATGTTTTAACGGCAGGTGCTCGAGAGCAGCGCCTTTGCAGTGCCCCAGTACGTTGCCTTTTAATCCGTAACGTTCCAGGCAGATTTGTTTCAATTCAGCGGCAAGAATGAGCAGGTCCTGTTCGGTCTGAATCAGTTCATAATCAAAATCAGGATGTACGCAGATTGCCTGATTGGCGGGTAATGTCCAGGGTGTTGTTGTCCAGATGACTGCCATGATACGGGTGTCAGCAGGAATTTCAGCGGCATTTGTTCCAAACACTGCAAGCAGGTTTGTGTCCGCAACTTCAAAGCCGACATCAATCGCCGGTGAAGTCTTGTCTTCGTATTCCACTTCAGCTTCTGCAAGCGCCGAGCCGCAGTCTATACACCAGTTGACCGGTTTCTGACCCTGGTAAAGATAGCCGCTGCGATAAATCTTCCCTAGGGTACGAATAATACCGGCTTCGGTACGGAAATCCATCGTCAGATAAGCATTTTCCCAATCACCGAGTACACCAAGGCGGATAAAGTCGGTTTTCTGTCGTGCGACTTGTTCACTTGCGAATTGGCGGCATAGTTCACGTACTTTGTCTGCCGGTAACTGTTTACCGTGTTTTTTTTCAATCTGGTGTTCAATGGGCAGACCGTGACAATCCCAGCCGGGTATATAGGGCGCATCAAACCCCGCCAATGTTTTGCTTTTGATAATAATGTCTTTAAGAATTTTATTGACGGCATGACCGATATGAATGTCGCCGTTGGCATATGGCGGACCGTCATGCAGGGTGAATTTCGGACGGCCTTTACTGACACTCCGTATTTTTTGATAAAGCTGCTTGTTCTGCCAGGATTCCAGCATGGCAGGTTCACGCTGCGCAAGATTGCCGCGCATAGGGAAGGGGGTGTCGAGCAAATTAAGTGTTTTTTTGTAATCTGTCATGAAAAATGTTCTAAAAAACGTTTGAAACCGGTTTTTGTCTGATCTGTAACTCACTTTTAACAAGATCTGCAATGATATACGAATTTGTATCCAGTGCTAAATAGCGTTTAACCGTAGCGTGTTATTTCGGTTCAGACTGTTAATGCGACTGCAGGTAATTTTGCGCTGCAATGACATCCTTTTTTATCTGCTGTACGAGTGTGCGGATATTCAGATATTTTTCCTCATCACGCAATTTGTGAATAAAATCAACCTGTAGGTACGCACCATAGATGGTTTGGTCAAAATTGAACAAATGAACCTCCAGGGTAGACCGGCCGTTCTTATGTATCGTGGGTCTTGTCCCCAGACTGGCGACGCCATCGATTTCCTGCGATGGCGATGTTTTAATTGCGCCACGTACCCTGACCGCGAAAATACCCGACAGCGGCGGGCGGTTGAACCGGATTTGAATGTTGGCCGTCGGAAAACCTAATTTCGCGCCGAGTTTATCGCCATGTATAACACGGCCACTGATACTGTAAGGTCTGCCGAGGAAACGCTGCGCGGTTTGTAAATCGCCTGCTTTCAGTGCATCCCGGATGCGCGTGCTGGATACGCGCTCACCGTCAACCTGTATGCTGGGCAT
>CAZTCY010000147.1:0-4618 GCA_964612715.1 uncultured Nitrosomonas sp.
TGCCCCCGTTGGAAAGGGGTGCCGGAAAACGCAGCAACGCTGCGGTTGCAGCAGGAGGAAGGCTTTCCCTCCTAAAATCATAAATCTACAAAAAAGTTCTCCGGGAATCTCCTTATCCCGGCCCCGGTGCAGGCAAGTGCATATAGTGCACAGGATGGCTTTCAGCAACGGGAGCGGGCTGTTCAGTCTCTGGCGGATGGGCCTCGATATAGGCCAGCACCTCGGGCAGGCCGCTATGCCGTTCTATTTCAGCAAAGCTTTTTCTGAACAGTTCCGGGACGGCCTTGACCTCGACAAGGGCGGCGACTTCCGGCGGCATATCGGACGTTACGCGATCTGGCAGGCTGGCAAAAGCCGTTCGTGCGTCAAGCACTGGTTTGTCGTCGAATTGCGAAGCCAGAAAACGTCCTGTTTCCTGTACGGCACTGGTCAGACTTTCAGCAGCTTCCTGCGCCAGATGTACGGCACCGCTTTTGAGTACTGCATAATTGTCACGGATTTTTTCCATGAGATAGGCCGTACCGAGGCCGCCGCCCAGGCCGCCAATCAAGCCGCCTGCTACCGCGCCGATACCGGCGCCGGCAGCCGTTCCAACACCGGGAAAAATGAACGTGCCAACACCCGCCCCGAGTTTCGTCCCAACGCCCGCCCCGGCGGCGGCACCGCCCAGAAAGCCGATATTGGATGCCGTTTCAATGGCGGCTGATCTTTTAGCCGCCTCCAGATCGCCGCGCGCAAAGTCGATCTGCGTTTCGCCATAGGGTACAGCGGTTTCATAGAACATTTCCGCCGCTTCGGCCTTTGAGCTTCCGCTGGCGAGGGCAAAGGCGCTGGATAATGTACCCAAAACTACGCCTGCGACCATGCCGCCGTTTCTGCCGAGTTTTCCTGTAGTTTCGGAAATCCTTCCAAGAGCGCTGCCTTTAGCGTCAAGCTCGCCCTTATAAGCAAACTGTTCCCTTAACTCCGGTTTTACGAGCGTATTCAGATTACCATCATGAGCAGCGGCAGCATGAAGTTCTTGCATTTGATTATTCAGATTTTCAATTTTTGTTATTTCTTCAGGCGTTTTCTGCCTATTTTCGTTCAGTGCTTTTCTTTCTATATCTTGTGCTTCCTCCATTAAATCATGAGTAAGTGTATTTACCCGGAGCATGTCGCGTTGCTGAATTTGAATTTCAGCGATATGTCCATTTTCAAGACCGATTTTTGTGTTTATGTCGCGATAGCCTGTAGTTGTGGCCGGATGTGCGAATTTATCTTTCATAGAATCAACATCCAGCTCTTCCAGAATCGCCTGCTTGATTACCGTTATCTGTTCCGGTGTATCAACGACAAAGCGCCCGCGTACCAGATCTTTTATTTGCCTTGATTCCCCACCATAATCAGTATTAATCTTGGCCAGAGCGCGATCAGGCGCTTTTAGCGGGCCGACTTCAAAAGAGACATTTTCGAATAATTCGGGATTTCCAGCCTTCAAACGATTCAGAAAATCGTGAGCGGATTTCTCCAGTACAGGTACGGAGGACTCCGCCTGTTTATACAGATCGTCAAAAGATAAATCAGGTTGCGGTCTTTTTACACCATCCCCCATAACACACCCTAAAATTACTTATTCTTTTACCTCAGCTTTTTACTGGCTGAGTTTATTGATCAAGAGCCGCCTTCAGCCCGGCCCGGAATGTGGTTCCGGATTTGTCGTTCTTTCTGCATATATGCGCTGACAGTGCTGTTCAAAATCTTTTTCTGTTATTTCTTCTATTTCATCGCTTTCACGAATCCGCAGAAGAAGCTCCCGATGTTGCTCAAGCTTTCCAGTTTCACGATTTGGACGAAAAGCATCGATATTTACATCGTGATCAGGATCAACGGTTGCACGGATAGGCATGTAGTCTCCCAGCAGGTAGTATCTATATTTCGGTTCAGCGCTCATCGTTTTGCTTCCTTTGAATATCTTTACAGTTTCAAGTTTTAATTCAATGTGATATTTTCTGTTCTTCCCGGCATGGTTTCGCATACTCGCGAAACTGCTCCTGCGTAATCTCCTCGACTTCAAAACTGTGTTCCAGACGACTCAGATAAGTCGCATCCTGAATGAGCGTCCCCTTTTCGCGGTTTGGCACTTCTGCGCCCATGCGCTGCCCTTTGGCATTGAACGCCACGCGAACAGGCACGGTATCGCCCAGCAGGAAATATTGACAGGTCACGGCTTTTTCTCTCATGGTATTACAACCTCGCTTCCTGAAATTCAGAACCGGCAGGCGGCATAGTTTCAATCAGTCCGAATACGCAGTCTTTGTCTATCCCCAATGCGCCGGAGAGTTTTTCTATGGATTGCCGGTAACGGTTGCCAAGCCTGTTTGCTTTCTTAGGATTAAGCTGATGAAGCTCATCGATGCGCCGGGGATGCAAGTTGTCCATGTTGTCGGCAATCTTGACCATCATGGCTCCCCGGTTGCCAGAAGCAATCAGATCATCGATGATTTTTCCATACTCGCGCTTGTCATCCGGATGCTTGGTAACCAGCGACACGATCTCGATGCATTCTTCCGAATAGTTTTTTTGTCTCAAATTGTTTTCACTAATACTGCAATCCTCAATGACATCATGTAACAGCGCCGCCATCACGACTTCATCGCTGCAATCCGGAAAAAGCCTTCTGACGTTATGGGCCACGCGCCGGGGATGGTTGGCATAGGGTTTCCCGGCCTGATCCGTTTGACCGGCGTGAAGCTGTTTTATCCAGGCAACCGTATAGTCAATATCCGGCTTGGCTGTCTGCTCAAAATCAACGTGCGGCATATACAAGGTTTCAATCTTTCAATTTCATAATTTCCCTTAATACTCTATAGCATGAATACTAAGATTTTGTAAAAAAGCCGGAACCCTCAAATTTTACGCCACTCTGGCGACATAATCCGGGGGCTGGCGGGATTGTCCGGTACGGTCAGCCAACCGGCAAAATCAATGCTTGATTGCATTTAATGTCAAAAGTATGGAAGATAGCCTGAAATTGCATAATCGTTTGTCAGGCCTTCTCGCCCATCCGCAACCAGGGAGAAAATATCATGATCAGGAAAATCCTTGTCGTTCTTACCAGTGTAGAAAAATATCCGGACATGAATCGGGCCACAGGCTTGTGGCTCGGTGAAGCTGTTCACTTTGTAAAAAAAAGTTGAGGCGGCAGGTTGCGAAGTTGACTATGTCAGCCCCAAAGGGGGTTACACACCCATTGATCCCCACAGCCTTTCCATGGCCGAGCCTGTTGACTGGGAGTGGTATCAGAAGAAAGATTTCATGAACCGCCTCGGCAAAACACTGAAAGCCAGCGAAGTCAATCCCGATGATTACGTTGCAATCTACTATGCGGGCGGCCACGGTGTGATATGGGACTTCCCGGACAATGCTGAACTGCAATCCATCAGCCGTAAAATCTATGAGAACGGCGGGGTTGTGTCTTCCGTCTGCCATGGTGCAGCCGGTTTGCTGAATATCAAGCTTTCGAATGGCAGCCTGCTTGTAAAAGGCAAACAACTGACCGGATTCTCTAACGAGGAAGAGAAACTGGCTGAACTGGATAAATTTGTCCCCTTCCTGACCGAAACCGAATTGGTCGCACGCGGTGCTCTCTACAAGAAAGCTGAGGAACCGTGGATTTCTTTTGCCGTTGAAGATCAAAGGCTGATCACAGGGCAAAATCCCGCCTCCGGCGGTGCCGTTGCGGACTTGTTGATCAAAGCCCTTGAAGAGTGAAATCCGAAGGGTCCTGTTCAATCTGAAATTGCCATTTATACCAATAAATATTATGATTGGGTATAGATATGCTAACTGAGAGGGCAGGATATGGCGATACAGAAAAATACCAGCGTTACGCTGGGCGAGCATTTTGAAAAGTTTCTTGCGCATCAGATTGAAGCCGGGCGCTATGGCTCGGCAAGCGAAGCGATACGCGCCGGGCTGCGCCTGCTGGAAGAGCGTGAAGCGAAGCTGGAAGCATTGCGAAAGGCGCTGGCTGAAGGCGAACAAAGCGGCCCGGCTGATTATTCCCTGCAAAATGTTCTGGATGAGCTGGAAAGTGAAGACTAGATGGGGACGTTCATCCTCAAGCAAAAAGCCAGGGACGATTTACTGTCCATTGGCCGCTACACCCGCAGGCAATGGGGGAAAATCCAGCAGATACGCTATCTGACGCAGCTTGACAGCGCCTTTCACGATTTGGCGGACAAGCCCGATATAGGCCAGGCATGCGATGATATCCGCGAAGGGTATTTCAAATACGGTGTCGGCAAGCATGTGATTTTTTACCGTCACACAGGAAAAGGCCAGATCGAGATTGTCCGCATCCTGCATGGCCGTATGGATATCGAACAGCATTTGTAATGCTGTTTTCCATGTTACGGCCCTGATTCACAATCCGCCGCCGAAAACCATAGGATTTCGGCGGCGCGAATTTTTTCCCTCAAAACAGAAAAGCAAAGCGCTGCTAGTCGGAACCAGCAGCGCATAATTTGTTTCTATCTTTAGATACCGTAGTCACGAGACATTTGCCCAAAGAGCGATGCGTCGGATTTGAACGGCGGCGAGGAAGGAAGCGGTATTTTTAGCATATCTTGTGGCA
>CAZTCY010000148.1:0-4592 GCA_964612715.1 uncultured Nitrosomonas sp.
GTCAGTCGCACCTGATGCCGTGGTCGGGACCAGCCGAGTACCGGGACGATTTCGCTACCCGGCTTCTCGCCTGGTTCGACCGCTTCCTGAAGGTATAGCGCAACCGAGGCAGCTTTATGTTGCGTCTACGAAGGACCCTGTCGTAGGGGGATGACCTCGTGTCATCCCGGTTCGGATCATCGTCCGGCTCCGGCACCAGATCCAGGAGCGGTCAGTTGGGAATCACGACTCCAGCGGTCGGCTTCACCCCGATCAGGTGGCGCACATAGTAGTCCCATCAACGGCGATCGACGTACCAGGCGTGGCGAGAGAACACGTGGTCATCGCCGGGCTCCGCCAGCAGGTGCGGCTGGCGATCGAGGCGACCCAGATCCACCTCTGACGCCCACCTGCGAGAGCAACAACTCGATCACGTCGCGATCCGCTCTGGGGTTCCCCCAGCCAGCGAAGTGTCACGGTCCGGACAGGACGCCACCTCGTGCAAGTGGTCACGTATCACCCCACGGCATGCATTCGGTACCTCGTTGATGATCACCCGAATGGTTGCAGTGATCGTTGCCAGATAGATTGATCGACAATATGATGAATACACAGCCGGGACAACAGTCTGCAATTTCTGGACACCAACAGGATGAGATGGATGTCAGGAAGTCTCAATCACCGTATCTCGCGTCGTTCGTTGATCGGCATCACGCCATTTATCGGGAGTGGAGCTGCCCTATTGGGAGGATCAATCGCCAGAAGCGCCCAGATCGACATTAGCGGTGATTGCTCGATGGAGCCAGCGCTTACATATCTCTACGACTTCGTTACCCTGAACTTTGAGAAGCTGCCAATATGGGGCTCGGGAACACTCGATCCAGATATCGACTGGCAATTGGTGGAAAGCAACGAACTCGGATTTCTCCTGGCTCCCCCAGACTGGAGCGTACACAACGGATATGCCAATTCGTTCAATCAAGATGGCACCCCCAATTGGATGAATGAGCGGGTACCCGGGCCTTACTGGTCGATGACGGCAATCATCTCCCCAGATGAGTCAGCCGCATATATTTACACGAAAGGAGCGATCGATGATGTGATACTCACCGGTGCCGATGGCGCGACAATCACGCGAGAGTCAATTATGGGATCCGAGAGACGGTCGACAAATCTTTGCGTTGCCCAACAGGTGAAAGACCAAGGGGACATTGGACTTCGTCATTGGGTTGCCGGAGACCGCTATGGAAGAAACCTCGTACTGTCGCACGGATCAGTTGTTGTTTCGTCTTCTGGCGGTCTCAACCACGGTCCTGGATCCACCTTCCTGAGCAATGCCTATATCGCCCCTGCTCGAGAATCGGCCGACCTGATGATGGATGTCTTTCTCAAGCTCGTATACCAGCAAATGCCCGAAGGAGAGGGTGGTGGCCTGCCGACACCGAGCCCCACTCCATCCTGATGCCATTCTGCAGCCATGCGCTGCGATGGTGTCCCCAACGGATGTGCCGTGGTGTTGACAGAATCCGAGACCAGTTGCTGATTCGTCAGAAGGTCCCGCATGGCTGACCCGATCCATGTCGCTGACGGCGCACCCCTTACTCAGCGGTCACCCTGACCGAGATCGAAACCGAGATGGATCGCGCGTTGGCCACATTCGGGAACCAGACGGCGGGCGATTCTTGCCTGACGGCAGGGCAAACGCTCCCAGTTTGGGGCCGTGATGGAGGCGGATAGCGAATCCCGCCGATGCAACAATGCACGCGACCAATCAACCTGCGAATGGAGGAGAACCTGATGAACGACCGGACGCAATGGCGGAAGACGGCGGCACCTGGCCTGCGGATGCTGGCGGTGCTGATCCTGGCGATCACCGGATGGTTCGGCGCCATCATTCCGGTGACTGCGCAAGGTGGAACCTCTGACGTTGCAATCGTCACCACCGAGCTCGGCCAACCCGCCTTCGATGTCTGCTACGAACTCGTTGGCTACAGCGACGAGGGGTGTGACGAGAACCTTGATGCGGAAGTCACCTTTTGGAGCGTTCCCTACGGCACCTATACCCTGCACCAAACCCGGGACCTTGGTCCAGGCCGATCCGTGCCCGACACGACCATCGTCGTGACCGGTGCGGCCGATGATGATGGTTGGGAACGGTTCTACATGTCGATGGACTCGTCCGGCAGATCGACGCAGCCAACCGGCTCCGATCAGCCAACCGGCTCCGATCAGGTAAATGACGTCGATATCGCACTGATCACTCGCGCTCCGGAGGACGGTCAACTCCTGACGGGCACCTGCTATGTGCTGGTTGGATACAGCAACGAAGGCTGCGACCAGAACGGCGATGGCCAGGTCACGTTCGACGCGGTTCCCGAGGGGGCCTATACGGTCCGCCAGACGCAGGCACCGGCTGGCTACGAGACCATCAACGACTACGTCATCCATGTCGTGTCGGTGGAGGGTGTCCCGATGGGATTCATCGTCCGTCAGGCACCCGAGCAGAATGCCCCCGACACCCGCAATGTCTCGGTGGTATTCGTCGACAACGAGACTCACCTCAGACTCCCGTTCGATCTGTGCGTGCAGTTCGTTGGGGCCAGCGATGTTGGCTGCGACGAAGATTTGCCTGATGGCCAGGTCGACTTCCTCGATGTTCCGGTCGGAACCCACCGTGTCGAGTTCAGCAACATCCCCGCCGGGTGGCAAGTGCTCGCTGCGGATGGGGGCAATCCCCTGGTGACGATCGAAGATGGCCCTGATCACCCAACCCAGCTCACGATCTTCTACAAGGTTCTCGTTTCGTAAGCGGCCTGACTGACACCTGGCGCGCTTCATCAGCCCCCGGCTACTGGACCGGCACCGAATCAAGGTCGGGATCGCGCGGAAGGGCGTGTAGTTGAGACGCCATTGGTGAGTGATGGAGCGGACGCTGGCGCAGTATCGATGGTCGACGGTTCGGTATACCAGCCGTGCAGAGGACGAAAGAATCGAGCGTTCTCGGTGCCAGCGAAACCATCGATACAGCGCTGGGCCAGCCTGTGATCGAACCTGATCGAGCGCATCGTCGCCGCATTGGGCGGCACCATCGAAAACTGACCTGCCCGCCACCACACACCACATCGGGCCCGCTGAGATGATGGGATAACAACACGTGAAAGGTGCCCACCCGTGAGCACCTTTCACGCTCTCGATTGTGGTGGAGGTTAGTCGGCGACTGCGGCCGTGGCGGAATGATCGGCGATCAGCCGACGCATCTCCGGTGTGTTGCGAATTCCGCCATCGTCGTCCTGTTCGACGTAGAGACGATGCACGGTTCCATCCGGCAGAGACATGTTCATGAGATCGTCTGCCAGGGTCAGGACGGGCGTATGGAGCTCCTGGGCGAGGTCCGACAGCACGCGATCGAACCGCCGTTTCACCTCAACATCGACGTTCGCGATGTACTGGCCGGGATAGTCGCCGGCCTTGCCTTCGCCGATGGTGATGATGAACACGCGACGGTCGTCCCCGTCCTCGCGGGGTGCTTCGATCGGACGCACGTCAGCGGGATCCATCTTCATGACACGCGCGCGCGCCGCGTGGAGGGTGTCCGCCGGAATGCGTGTGCCAATGAAGAAATCGCCCGTTATGTCCATCATGATTCATCTTCTCCCGCCCGTATGCGCCAGAGCGTCCGGGCGACTTCGATGTCTGACTCAGTCATGTCACGGGTTCGTGACAACTGGAATTCAGCCGCCGCGATTGATCGCGGCGAGCTCGGCCTGCACGTCAACCCAGGGTTCGATCATCGTGTTTCGATCGCGTGAATCGCCGGCGTCGTCGGGGTGAACTCTCGCGATGCTGTGCCGCGTTGCAGGCCGGCGGGCCCGGTCACGTGGCGGCCCCTGGACGAAGCCTTGCGGTGGCTTCCGTCTCTTTTCCGCGGTCGCCAATGCCCTCGTCCCCGATAGCTGGTAGATCGATGTACCCCAGTCGTCGGAATGTTAGTATCCGGCACTCTCGCCCGGACAACCGGCGGATGCGAACTCCCCCTGTGCCTTGCGATACTGGTCCTCACGATTCGACGAATATCGTTCGTCACGCATTCACCGGAGACACGCCGTCCATGACCGAGAACGAACTAATCACTCCCGCCCCCAAGCGCGTGCTGGCCATCCAGGCCCATCCCGACGATATGGAGTTCGGGCAAGCCGGCACCATCGCCAAATGGGTCAGGGAGGGGGCCGAGGTGACCTACTGTTCGATCACCAGCGGCGACAAGGGCAGCGAAGACCCGGAGATGACGGGAGAGAAGCTGGTCGCGATGCGCGAAGCCGAACAACGCAAGGCCGGCGAGATACTCGGCGTGAAGGACATCATCTTCCTTGGCTACAAGGACGCCACCCTCGTGGCCGACCTCGACCTGCGCCGCGACCTGACACGGGTGATGCGCCAGGTGAAGCCGGACGTGGTGCTGAGCTTCGATCCAACCGCCCGGATTCTCGACAACAGCTACATCAACCACCCGGACCACATCGCGGCTGGCGAGGCGACTCTGGCCGCGGTCTTCCCCTCTGTGCGGGACCGGATGACGTTCCCGGAACTCCTGGAAGAAGGATTGGAGCCGCACA
>CAZTCY010000149.1:0-4591 GCA_964612715.1 uncultured Nitrosomonas sp.
GATGATCGCGCCAGGTGGCCGGCTGGACCTGCGCACCGGTCGCCTTGGTTTGGGCAATGAACGCTTCCGGATTGGCAATGGCCGACGCCGCCACCACCCGGCGGCCGGCCAGTTCCGACTGGGCCAGCACCCGTCCCGTCACCATGCCGCGATATTGCGCCACACCCAGATGCACGATCCCGACCGGACCGTCGATCATCGCCCCAAACTCGCGCGCCACCTGCGCTGCCGTTGCCGAATCCGCCCGTTTCCTCGTCACGATGATGCAATCGGCACGCCGCGCTCCGGCGGGCGACTCCCGCCACGGACCGGCCGGAAGGCACCATCGGACCGCGCGGGCCGATTCGGCCGCCACGAGCAGGACATTGAGATCGCGCCAGACGTCGCGTCGCTGGAAAGCATCGTCCAAAATCAGTACTTCGGCGCCCCGGGCCGCGGCTAATTCGGCGCCCCGGACCCGGTCGGCGTCGGCCACGACGACGGCCTCGGGAACGGTGCGCTGATGGACCAGGACCTCGTCGTGTCCGTACCCGCGCAGGAGAATGCCCGGAATACGGCCCTGGCGGGCCCACCGGGCTGCGATCCACCCCGCGATGGGGGTTTTACCCGATCCACCCACAGTGAGGTTGCCTACGGCCACCGTCGGGAGGGGCATGTCCCGGGTCGGAAGCCAGCCCCGGTCGAACGCCAGATTGCGGACGCTGGCCCCCGCCCGCCAAAGTCCGGCGAGGGGCACCAGACCCGCCCGGACCAGCCGGGCGTCGATTCGCCGGCTGGTCCAGAGCCACCGGATCAGCCGATGGCTGTCGCCACGTCGCGCTGCCATGCGATCTCCGTTTCGATCGTGCTCAATGCCGTCACGGCCCGCCGAGCGGCCAGGTCAGAGGCATCGGGACCCGATCCGACCTCGAAGGGTTTGCCATAGCCGATCCGGACGCGGGCCGCCAGCTTGGGAACGACGAAGCGGTCCCAGGAGGACAGCCGGATGGCCCGGTCGACTTCGGCGTGGATCGGAAGGATGGGAACCGCCGCCTTGGCGGCGGCCGCGAGGATCCCTGGCTTGAGTTCGCGGCGGGGCCCCCGCGGGCCGTCGGGTGTGAAAGCCACCGGGATGCCCGATTCCAGCGCCTTGATGGCGCCGACCAGGGCACGAACCCCTCCCCGGGTACTCGATCCGTACAGGCAGCGATAGCCCAGCCGTTCGGCGTACGCGGCCAGGTAGCGTCCGTCGTTGGCTTCACTCACCACGATGGCAATGCCCTGATTCCGGTGATGCCAGAGCAGCGGCAAGAGGACCTCGTGCCAGAGCAGGAAGATGAACGGCCGTCCGGCGGTCCGCAGTGCGCGCCACGCGTCGTCGCCGCGGGCGTCGATCCGCCAGGTCCGCGCCAGAGTGGACACCAGCGGGCCGGCGAGGCGGGCCGTCGACGCGGGCGACAGGCGCCACTTCATACCAGGAACGTCGACGCCAGCTCCGCAACTCGCTCGGCGGCGCCGGGACCTCCCAACAGTTCTCGAACCGCGGCCAGGTCGGCTCGCTGCGCAATCGTTTCTTTGGCAGCGGGATCGAGCAGCGGTCGCACCGCGTCGGCCAGCCGCTCCGCGGTCACCTCCCCCTGCACCAGTTCGGTCACGGCCGCGCGATTGGCAATCAGGTTGGGCAGGCTGATCCAGCGAACCCGCATGATCCGCCGCGCGAGCCACCCGGTAAACGGGTGAACGCGATAGGCCACCACCATCGGCGTATCCGTCAGCGCCGCCTCCAGCGTCGTGGTGCCCGACTTGGCAATCACGGCGTCGGCGGCGGCCAGCACCAGCATCGGATCGACATCGACGAGTTCGAGTCCGCCGGCCTCGGGATAGTCGCCGACGCCGACCGTCGCAACCAGTACGCGATCGACCTGGCCTTCGGCGAGCAACCGGGCGCCCGCATCGCGAAAGGGCGCCCAGTGGCGGGCCAACTCCTGACGGCGGCTGCCGGGAAAGAGACTCAGCACCCGGGCATCGGACGGGAGACCGAGCGCCGCGCGCGCTTCCGCGCGGGTCGGAACCGCCGCGCGATCGGCCAGCGGGTGACCGACATACTCGGCCGGCAGGCCAAGCGAGGTGAAGAACGGCGCTTCGAAGGGAAAGATCACGGCAAAACGATCGACCGCTTTCCGAAACCGCGCCGCGCGATCGGCGCCCCAGGCCCAAAGTTGCGGCGCGACGTAGTACAGCACCGGTACCTGCGCTGCCTTCGCCGCTTCGGCTACGCGCAGGTTGAAGCCGGGATAGTCGATCGGGATGACCAGCCGGTAGCGGCCGCCTTTGAGGTCGCGGCGGAGATCGCCCAGGAGCCGGGCGTGCGCGGGAATCTTCGACACGATCTCGGCAAACCCCATGACCGTGTAGCGCTCCATCGGCCAGCGGATCCGGGCGCCCGCGGCGGCCATGGCCGGCCCTCCGAAGGCCTCGATCTCGACATCGGGCATCCGTGCCTTGAGGGCCCGTACCACCGCCGCGCCATGCAGATCGCCCGAGGGCTCGCCCGCCGAAAGAAAGATACGGTCCGTCACCCCGGCCTGACCGCTTCGCCGACGCGGAGCGCCAACTCGAGGGCTGCCCGTCCTTCGGCCCCGCTCACGACCACCGCCTGCTCGCCGCGGACCGATCGGACGAAACTGCGGATTTCCTCGCCCAGGGCATCCTGCTCCGGCGCATCCAGGGGAATCACTTCGACGATCTCCTCCAGATTGAGCGCTCCATTGGCCGGACGATCGCTGCGCAGCCGCATGAACACGCCGGTGCCGGCCGCCAGATCGAGCGAAAAATAACCGTTCGGCTGGAACAGGCGCAGCTTGCGGACCCGCTCCCGCGCCACGCGCGAGGCCGTGATATTGGCCACGGCGCCGGACCCGAATTCGACCCGCGAGTTGACGATGTCGACATGCGGCGTCAGGACGGCCACCCCACTCGCCCGCACCTCCACCGCCGGCGACCCCCGACTCAAGTGCAATACCAGATCGAGGTCGTGGATCATCAGATCGAGAATCACGGCGACGTCCGTTCCACGAGGCTGGAAGGGCGCCAGCCGAGTGCTCTCGAAGTAGCGGATCTCTCCCAGATAGGGCTCGGCGGCCCGGACCGCCCGATTGAACCGCTCGATGTGGCCGACATACAGCGGCGCGCCGAACCGGGCGGAGGCGGCCAGCAGCGCATCGGCTTCGTCGAGCGACGTCGCCAGCGGCTTTTCCATCAGCACCGCGCGTCCGCGCGCGAGCGCGCGCAACCCGACGGTGACGTGATCCGGCGTCGGGACCGCCACGGTCACGGCTTCGACCCGATCGAGAAGCGCCTCCAGGTCCGGATAGAACGTCGTTCCATTGGCCTCGGCGGTGCTCCGGCCGCGCGCCGGATCGATATCGTGCACACCGATCAGCTCTGCATCCGGCAGCTGCGCAAGGTGCCGGGCATGATGACGGCCCAGAGCCCCGACGCCGATCACGCCCACGGGCAGGCGTTGCATCAGGACGGGATGCCGCGCCCGGAACGGGAAATGAAATCCAGGAACTGCCGCACTTCCGGAATCATCGGGACCTCGGCCTCCACCCGTTCGAGCGCCTGGGAGACGTTGAGATCCGAGTTGAAGAAGAGACGGTAGACCCGTTTGAGCGCGCGTACGGTTTCCTCGGGCATGCCGGCGCGCTGGAGCCCGACACTGTTGAGCCCGTACAGTTCGACCGGGTTGCCCACCGCTTTGACGAACGGCGGAATGTCCTGATTGACGCGCGAGCAGCCGCCGACGAAGGCGAGCGACCCCACCGTGACGAACTGGTGCAATGCCACGACACCGGAAATGATCGCGCGGTCGTGCACGGTGATGTGGCCGGCCAGCTGGGTGCCGTTGGCGATGCTGACGTGATCGCCCACGTGACAGTCGTGCGCCAGGTGCACATAGCTCATGATGAAGCAGCGGGCTCCGACCCGGGTCACCCCGGAAGCGGCGGTACCACGATTGACCGTCGAATATTCCCGGATCGTAGTGCCGGCGCCTATCTCGACCCAGGTTTCTTCACCGCGGTACTTGAGATCCTGCGGATCGCCGCCCAGGATCGATCCGGCCCCGATCGAGACTCCGGCCGCCAGGCGCACGTTGCGCTCGAGCGTTACCCGCGGCCCGATCCGGCAGCCGTCGCCGATCGTCACGTTGGGGCCGATGATCGCAAACGGTCCTACCTCGACCCCGGCGCCGAGCACGGTATCGGGATCCACGATGGCGGTGGGATGAACCGTCGTCTCCGTCGGAGGCGCTGTCATCGATGGCTCACCGGTCCATGACCATGGCCATCATCTCTGCTTCGCAGACGACGACGCCATCGACGTACGCGACACCCTTCATGCGACAGACCCGCCCTCGCAACTGGACCATCTCGACCTCCTGTCGGACCTGGTCCCCCGGAACCACCGGACGCCGGAACTTGATGTTGTCCAGCGTCATGAAGTAAACCACCTTGTCCGAGGGCGCGTCCAGTTCCCCCATCAGGAGCATGCCGCCGGTCTGCGCCATCGATTCGACGATCAGGACGCCCGGCATGACGGGATGGTTCGG
>CAZTCY010000150.1:0-4579 GCA_964612715.1 uncultured Nitrosomonas sp.
ACGAAGCGGCCTGCGCCAGCCTTCGACGCGGCCGTGATCGACGAGGCGCAGGACGTCAGCATCACGCAGCTTCGATTCCTGGCCGCTCTCGGCGGCAGCCGGCCGAACGCGCTCTTCTTCTCCGGCGACCTGGGGCAGCGCATCTTCCAGCAGCCGTTCTCGTGGAAGGCGCTCGGCGTCGACGTTCGTGGCCGGTCGAAGACGCTGCGCGTCAACTACCGAACCTCGCACCAGATTCGAGAGCAGGCAGACCGGCTGCTCGGCCCGGAGGTCGTCGACACAGACGGCAACCGGGAGGACCGCCGCCACACGGTCTCGGCATTCAATGGACCGTCGCCGGAGGTCAGGATGTTCTCGGACGAGGACGAGGAGGTCGACGCCGTCGGCGCGTGGATGAAGGCCATCGTCGAGGGTGGCCTCTTGCCTCACGAGATTGGAGTCTTCGTCCGATCGTCGGCCCAGGTGGCGCGCGCCACGGCCGCCGTGACTGCCGCGGGCATCCCGGCCCGCGAGCTCGACGACCGTGTCGAGGTTAAGCCCGGCAGCGTCAGCATCGGGACAATGCACCTCGCCAAGGGTCTCGAGTTCCGCGCCGTGGCCGTCATGGCGTGCGACGACGAAGTGCTTCCACTCCAGTCCCGCATCGAGGGGGTGGGCGACGACGGGGATCTCCAGGAGGTCTACGACACCGAGCGCCAGCTGCTCTACGTGGCCTGCACGCGGGCCAGGGATCGTCTCTTCGTCAGCGGCGTTGATCCAGTGTCAGAGTTCCTTGGCGATTTGAACACTCACAGTTCACGACGCTAGTTATAGTTAGAGCGATCCCCGTCTTTAGGCCAAAAGCTGCTTGGATGCGGACACGATGTGTACTCGCGCCGCGGCTCGCGTGAGAGCAACGTACCAGTCCTTTCTGTCGAACTGAGACGTTTCGGCAATAACTGCGTGGTCGAACTCAAGGCCCTTCACGAGCAACGTGCTACCAACGCTGTACTTGCCGAACTTGCGTCCGGCGTGACGAATGCGGTTCTGCGCCTGCCACACTCCCTCAGCGAGAGTGTCCACATTGCCTGCGGCCTTCGATCTGAGGGCTGCGCACATCGCGTAAAGCATCTCGCGACGGTACACACGAACGCCGTCGTGCCGGTCAATCGTCTGCAGAAACGCCAACACCCCAAGATCGGATCCCGATTCACTCGCCTCGTGAGCCGCGCTGATCAGATCCGCACCGAACTTCTTGACGCCCTTCTTGCCTCCACTGGCCCTCGACAAGACCGCCGCCTTCAACTCGGCCTGCTCGGACCCCGTCATGCAGTCGCTCACGAACTTGAGGACAACCGGCCATCGCTTCTCGGCAGGGGCGCCGTCCAAGTCCTTCGCCGCTTTGTACAATTCCTTGCAGTTCACAGGCTCGATCGTCGAGAAGTACTGCTGAGAGAGCCGTTTCGCTAGCGCCGATCGGCTCCCGGAACTGGCACCGTCTCCGATGACGATCAGATTCTGGGAAGTCCCTACCCCTTTCATCGCTGCCAGGCACTGCTTGGCGATTGCTTGGATCCGAATCTCCTCTTTTGTCGGCATCGGGCTCCACAGGACGCATGACGGAGTCTTCGCGTCCAGAGACAAGCTGGTGCCGTCCTCGAGCGCCTGGCGAACATCCTTCAGCCACGCAGCGAGCTCGTCGTTGCCGGCGTTCGTCCAGCGCCATGGCGTCGCAAGTTGGCCAACCTTCGGGAAGACCGGGAATACATCCGTTTGCCAGTTCACAGGGGTTTGATTCGCGAAGTCGAAAATGCTTTGCAGGGGATCGCCGAAAACGCAGGTCGGTAGCCGCTGTCCCAACCCTCGAACCACCTCGTGCTGCTCACTGGTGCAGTCTTGGTACTCGTCGACGAACACGCCCGTGTAAGAAGCTTGTAGCACTTCATCGATCGCGCCCGATGCGATCAGACGAGCGACGCCCTGATAAACCGCCGTCCATTCGTCATTCTTCCGAGGTATCTTCACGGAAATGGCGGAGCGAACCGGAAAGGCGAGCACGAACCGCAAGCACCAACCTGCGATGGTATCGAGCCGGTAGCGCTCCGCGGGAACCTTGTGCTTGAGGAGTCTCTTCGAGAGCGCTTCGAGACCGGCGTGCGTGTGAGTCAGGATTAGACGCCGGCCCGAGCAGAGGAGCACGGAACGCGCGATCGTTTCAGTCTTGCCACAGCCCGCGGCAGCGATCACGCTTCCGCCGGTTGTTCCGGCGGCAACGTGGCACACCTCGCCGTCGACGTCGTTACCCATCGATCCATGACCGAACTATGCCAATTCCCTCGGCAAATGGCGTGGCGGCGATCTCTTCAAGGGTTGGCCCGACGATGGCAGCGACGCGTTCGCCTGCGTCGATGGTCTTGAACCAGCTCTTCTTGGCCGCGGCCGCGCCCAGCGCCTTGCGAAAGGGCTGAGAATCTAGGCTGTCAGGAAGGCCGAGATCGGCAACCTTTGGAAGCTTGCTCTTTTCAAGATGGTTGTTCAGGGTGTCGATTGCGCTCTGTTCGGTCACAGCTTCAGTCCGTGCGTCCCGGACAACGGCGCGGAGCGTGCTCCATTTGAGATCCAGCAGCATGCGCTGTTCGGTTGACGTCTCGTCTGGCCACTGGTGCACGAAGGCGCCTTTGTCTTTCGCTGCTTGAAGCAGGGCTGCGTCAGGAGCCTCGTCGGAGTCCAACAAGAGCAATACACCATACCCGAGATCTCGCAAGTGAGCAGCGAGCTGCGGCGCGGCGTCCTTACCGTTGCCGGACACAGCAACCACTCCCTGCGCTGCCAATGAATCCTTGGCTTGCGACGCCCACCAAGAGTCCAGCCCGCGAACGACTCCTTCTTCGGTCCGCCCTTCGCCCACGATAATCCGACGAGCCAGGAATGCCTCCGGCGTCGCGCGCATATGGCCCTGGACCGTACTGAGATCATCCGCGCCTTGCCCGACGGCTCTAACGTGGGTGGCGCCGGCGACGTGGCACACGGCGTACAGCTCGGTTGCCGCGAGCTCCCGAATCACCACGGGAGAATGCGTCGTCATGAAGATCTGCGGCCTCAGCGATGTCCCTTCCTTTGGCTGCTTCAGATACTTGAGCAGGCGGGAGAGCCGGTGCGGCTCCAGGCCGTGCTCGATTTCGTCGATCAGGGCGACATGTGGAGGTCCGCTGTCATGCTGGAACGCCGCAACGATCAATCGGGCCGATCCGCAGCCGAGGCGACGCAAAGGGAGGCTGTCATCATGCAGCGCGACCCCACCCGAGGTGATGTTCACGCCTTGGACATCTAGCTCCGCCGTGTATGTGCCGCGAACCGGAACCGAGAACCTCTTGCTGAGCGCTGCCGCGCGGTCGACAGACTTCTGAAAGACACTCTTCGGGGTACTCTTGAACGCCGCTCGTGCGGCCCTGGCGGCTTCGGCAAGCTGAAGGCTCAGTCCTCCGTCAACGTCACCTAGCCGCGACAGCACCGACGCGCGTCCCCAACCCAGATGCCGTTCAGCGAAGGGCCCCAGTCGGTTCGTTGCGAACTTCTTGGCGTCCTTGTAGCGGACGACAGGTGGGTCCTTGTCCTCTTCCTTGGCGATGCGGTCGTTGAAGATCGACCACGCAACGTCCAACGACTTGTCGATCTCAACGGCGACGGACAGCGCGTGCTGGAGTCCCTCCTTCGGTTCGTCCTCAAGGGCGCCGACCGATGCGTTCCATCCCCTGAGGTGAAGACCGTAACGCTCCTCGGCGAGGAACTCGGGGGGAAGCTCGCCGAGGGTCACCACAATCCTGACGGGCTTGTCGACGTCCAGATTGTGAAAGTCGCAATCGTCCGCAACGAACGATGCACGAGGATTGAGACACAATTCCAACGCGTCAAGAATTGTCGTCTTCGTGGAATCGCCAGGGCCGATGAGACAGTTCACGCCGGGCCCTGGCGCCCAGGTCATCTCTCGGATTCCGCGAAAGTTCTGAATCTCGATCTGCAGAATTCGCATAAGGCGTCAGCCAGTCCGCCTGCCCCGGCACTTGATGTCAGAGTGCCCCGGGGCGCGTCGTCCGCTGCGCCTCAAGTCGCTGACGGAGGAATGTTTGCGGTGGCTCAGGGGGAAGGCTCGCGTTAGCCCAACAGTGTCGTCATCCCGGCCCCGGATAGCAAGCCCCTCATACGGTTTCTGCCGCTCGCCTCAGCGAGCAGGCTGAGCGTGCAGCGTGACGACATCTGACTCCGAGTGAAGGCCAAGGACTCAGGTCATTGCGCTGGTGGGGTGGCCGATTGTGCCGGCAGGCGGAGCCGTCGGCAACGGCGTGACCGCACCTAGCCGGCGGCCGAGACCGCTATGGACGCGGAACGAGAAAGCCGTCGAAGTCGTCGCGACAGTCGGAAGACCGTCGCGGTTGAGAAGAGAGCTATTCGACGACCTCTGGATGTCCGCCAGAACGGAAGACACGTACAAAAGTCGTACGCACATCGCGTCCAGTTCTGTCTTCTTGTTGTAGTGATTGAACTTAGGATTGGCGGAGAGGGTGGGATTCGAACCCACGTGCCCTTTCGGACAAGACGCTTT
>CAZTCY010000151.1:0-4477 GCA_964612715.1 uncultured Nitrosomonas sp.
GTCGATGCGCTGCTGGACGGGCTGGACCGGCTCATCGCCAAGAAGCGCGCCCTCAAGCAGGCCGCCATGCAGCAGTTGCTCACGGGACGGAGGCGCTTGGAAAGGTTCACAGGCACGTGGCAGGTACGGCAGCTGGGGGCGATCGCCGACATCAAGACCGGCCCTTTCGGCTCGTCGCTTCACGAGCGGGATTATGTCGAGGTCGGCACGCCGATCGTCACTGTTGAACACCTCGGCGAGTTTGGAATCGAGCATAGGAATCTTCCGTTGGTGTCCGAGACAGACCGCCGGAGGCTATGTGCATATGCTCTCATCGAAGGCGACATTGTCTTCAGTCGGGTTGGCTCAATAGATCGGAACGCCTTGGTCCGTTCCTCAGAATCGGGCTGGCTGTTCTCCGGGCGGTTGCTGCGTGTACGAACCGAAGCGCGCCGCGTATCGGCACCCTTCCTGAGTTATCTGTTTCATGGCGAGCCGTTCAGGTCGGCGGTTCGAGCGGTTGCCGTTGGCCAGACCATGGCTTCCTTGAATACCCGAATACTGAGTGGTCTCGCCGTCGCCTTGCCGTCGCTCGCGGAACAAACAGCCATCGCCACCGTTCTCTCCGACATTGACGCCGAACTGGCGGCGCTGGAGACCCGTCGCGACAAGACCCGTCTGCTGAAGCAGGCGATGATGCACGAGTTGCTGACAGGGCGGACGCGGCTGATTTCTGCGCCTTCCAACGTCATTTCCATCAATGCGCGCAAGATGTCTAACTCCGAGGCCGCGCAACAACCCAAGAAGCCACATAACTGGCAGATCAACGAGGCGGTCGTCATCTCCGTGCTTGCTGCGAAGTTCGGCTCGGAGCGGTATCCATTGGGAAGGAAGCGCTGTACAAAGCTGGCCTACCTGATGCACCGTCATGTGGAGCGAGTGACCTCCGGTTATCTGAAGAAGGCCGCGGGACCCTACAACCCGGCCGTGAAGTACAAGGGACCGGAGAGCATCGCTCAGAAGAACGGATACATTCGTCCTCACCGACACGGGCAGTACGTGGGCTTCGTCGCGGCTGCGAATATCGCCGCGGCCGAAGCGTATTTCGACCAGTGGTACGGATCGGCCGCGCTCTCATGGCTCGAGCAATTTCGCGGTTCGACGAACGACGAACTGGAACTGCTGGCAACAGTGGATATGGCGGCCGGTGACCTCGTGCGTCGGAAGGCGCCGGTTGATGTGCCTGGCGTCAAGGACGTGATCCGGAGTCATCCGGAATGGGAGGCTAAGCTCGACAGGGAAACGTTCTCCGACAAGAACATCACGGGGGCGCTTCGTCGTGTCCGCGAACTTTTCCCTGAGGTTCGGTCGTCGTGACGGACCAGGCGCCCGTCTGTCGCATCATCGCGGGGCCGAACGGCGCCGGCAAGACGACGTATGCCCTGAACTACCTGCCGCGCGTGGCGCCTGGTACGGCGTTCGTCAATGCCGATCTGATAGCCGCCGGACTGTCGCCCCTGGCGCCGAGCGAGGGCCTGTTCGCTGCCAGCCGGCTGTTCCTCTCGCAGATCGAACAGCACATCGCCGCGCGCCGGCACTTCGCCTTCGAGACGACTTTGTCTGGACGAGGTTACCTCCGCCTCATCGAGCGGCTGCGGGCAACCAGCTGGCGCGTGGAGCTGACGTATCTGGCGCTGCCGTCCGTCGACTTGTCGCGCCACCGGGTGGCCGAGCGCGTCGCACAGGGCGGTCACCCGGTCGCCGACGCCGACATCGTCCGGCGATTCCCTCGCAGTCTCCGGAATCTGTTGTCCGTGTATGCTGGCGTCGTGGACCGCACGCGATGCTTCCTGAACAGCGGCCCGGGCCCGGAGATCGTGTTCGTCCAGCGGGGCGCGGATCGGACCGTGCTCGATCATGCCAGGTATCAGCTTCTCGTGAACGAGGCCGGCCGATGACGACGCTGACTGCCGAAGACATGGAGGCCCTCGAGGCGCTTCGCGAGGCCGTGGCCGAGGCCCTCGAGCGCAAGCGCCGGCTCGGGCAATATGCCGTGATCTGGCGCGACGGGCGGGTCGTCAGGATTGAAGGAGACGAGCTGCGGGTTCCCGAGCCCGCCGCCGAGACCCGGCCACGTGCCTGAGACACCGCGCTCGGAGCGCCGGACGCAGAACCGCGTCGTCGCGCTCTTCACCGATCCGGCCCGACCTGACGGCCTCGGTTATCGCCATCTCGGCGACTGGCGCCAGCGCGAGCACAACCGCGCCATCGAGACCGCGATCCTTCGCGACAATCTCGCGGCGCGCGGTTACTCGGCTGCTCACATCTCGGCGGCGCTCCAGAGGCTCGAAGTCGCGGCCGACTCCACCGGCATCACGCTCTACCAGGCCAATCTGCGCACGTACCAACTGCTGCGCTACGGCGTGCCGGTGCAGATTGCCGCCGGACAGGCGCACGAGACGGTCCACCTCGTCGACTGGGATCATCCGGAGCGTAATGACTTCGCGCTGGCTGAAGAAGTGACTTTGAAGGGCGGCCACCAGCGGCGGCCCGACATCGTTCTTTACCTCAATGGCCTCGCCGTTGCCGTGATCGAGCTGAAGCGCAGCTCGGTCGAGATTGCCGACGGCGTGCGCCAGCTCATCACCAACCAGGAAGAGATTTTCAACAAGGCGTTCTTCAGCACGGTGCAGCTCGTACTCGCGGGCAGCGACGCCCAGGGCCTGCGCTACGGAACCACGGGCACGCCGGAGCAGTTCTTCGTCGCGTGGAAAGACGAGGCGCCCTCGAGTGAGGCGCTGATCGCCGGGGCGTTGCTCGATCGCCCGCTGGCGCAGCTCTGCAACAAGAGCCGGTTACTGGATCTGATCCGCCACTTCATGGTGTTCGACGCGGGACAGAAGAAGGTGCCACGGCCCCATCAGTTCTTCGGGGTCAAGGCCGCGCAGGCCCGCATTGGCCGGCGCGAAGGCGGGGTGATCTGGCACACGCAGGGCAGCGGCAAGAGCATCCTGATGGTGCTCATCGCGAAGTGGCTGCTCGAACAGGACCCGGACGCCCGCATTCTCGTGGTGACCGACCGCGACGAGCTCGACAAGCAGATCGAAGGGGTCATGAAGAACGCGGGCGTCATCGGCGCCGACGCCGCGTCACCCCGGATTACCTCGAGGGCCGAGTTCGTCGAGAAGCTCCGAAGCCCAACTCCTCGACTCGTGTGTGCACTGCTCCACAAGTTCGACGTGTCGGACCTGCAGGGCGAACCACCGCAGGTCTCCGGCCGTTTCTATGTGTTCGTCGACGAGTGCCACCGGACGCAGGGTGGCGACATGCACCTGCAGATGAAGCGCTGGCTGTCGGGCGCCATCTTCATCGGCTTCACCGGCACGCCGCTCCTGCGCCGCGACAAGGTGATGACACGCGACGTGTTCGGCACCTACATCCACACCTACAAGTTCCACGAGGGTGTGGCCGACGGCGTGATCCTCGACCTGAAGTACGAAGCGCGCGACGTGCCGCAGCGGCTGACGTCGCAGGCGGCCATCGACGCCTGGTTCGATCGCAAGACGCGCGGTCTGAACAACTTCCAGAAGGCGCTCGTCCGCCGGACGTGGGCGACGCTCGAGCACCTGATGAGCGCCGGCGAGCGCAAGCAGCGCATCGTGGCCGAGATCATCGAGGACTTCAGCCTGAAGCCGCGGCTCAGCAACGACCGCGGGTCAGCCATCCTGGTCGCCGCCTCCATCTACGACGCCTGCCACTATTTCCGGCTGTTTCAGAACACGGCCTTCGGTCAGTATTGCGGCATCGTCACGTCGTACGAACCCAACCACAACAGCATCTCGCGCGAGCCCGCCAACAGCGACGAGCGGTACAAGTTCGACACGTACACGGAACACGTCCTCGACTACGGGCAGACGACGAAACACTACGAGGACGAGGTGAAGCGCCGGTTCGTCGATGAACCGGCGAACATGAAGCTGCTGATCGTCGTGAGCAAGCTGCTCACCGGGTTCGACGCGCCGAGCTGCACGTACATCTACCTCGACAACGAGCTGCGGGACCACAACCTGTTCCAGGCCATCTGCCGCACGAATCGCCTCGACGGCGACGACAAGGACTACGGCCACATCGTCGACTTCAAGGAGTTGTTCGGAGAGGTCCAGGAGGCAATCGCCGTCTACAGCTCAGACGAACTGGACCCCGATCCCGGCAACGGTGGCGAGAACAACGTGCACCTTCGGAACTGGCTGGAGGAAGGTCGACGGAAGCTGGACGACGCGCGAGAGGCGCTGCGCTACCTCTGCGAGCCTGTGGCCCTGCCGCGCGAAGTGGAGCAGTACCTGCACTGCTTCTGCGGCAGCCTCGCCAGTCCCACCGCGCTGGCGGAGACCGAACCGCTCCGCATCTCGTTCTACAAGGCCGTGGCCGTGCTGGCGAGAGCGTTCAGCGCCATCGCGAGCCACCTGGCCGAGGCGGGGTACTCGGAGTCTCAGGCCGC
>CAZTCY010000152.1:0-4352 GCA_964612715.1 uncultured Nitrosomonas sp.
AGCACGACCGTGAGAATGACCACGACCGCGGCGGCCACCATGGGCGTGGCGCGGACTTGCCGCAGCGCATCCCGCAGATCGGCGCGGAGGGCACTCATGGCGGTCGAGAGGCGACGCGGGGCGACGGCAGGCGTCAGGTGGTCCATGGACGTATCCCGTTCAATCGGCTGCGGTGCGTGGCGCTGTAACGCCGACAAGGGCAAGGACCGGGCCAGCCGGATTTCGGGCGTTTCCGACCGCCGGCCCTGCTGCCGCGGCATCGCCACGGGAACCGCGGACCCGGCGTAATCGGCCGAACCTCGCTCGACGGGAACGTCGTACCCCGCTGTCGAGCTCCCAGGGACGCCACCCGCCTGTCGGATCACCGGAACAGCGACAGATCGATGCCGTTCCCCATGGCTGCGTAGCCGGCGTCGCTTGGATGGAGGTGGTCGCCGGAGTCGTTCGCAGGCAGCAGCCACGCCGGACGCGCTGGGTCGCGCGTCAACAGGTCGAAGTCGATCACGCCGTCGAACTCGCCGCTCGTCCGCACCCACGCGTTGAATGCCTGGCGCTTGGCTTCGCCTTCGGGCGTGAAGTAGAACGCCCCTTCGATCGGGGCGAGCGTGGCGCCGATCACCTTCACTCCCCGAGTCCGCGCGCGCGCGATGAGCTGCCTGTGCGCCAGGATCAGGTCGTCGACCGTGGGCGCGGCGCTGGCGCGCGCCAGGCCGATGTCGTTGATGCCCTCGAACAGGATCACGTGCGTGAGCCCGGGCTGTGCGAGCACGTCGCGATCGAACCGCGCCAGCGCGCTGACGCCCGATCCGTTGGTGAGCAGGCGATTGCCGCTGATGCCCGCGTTGACCACGGCGGCTGGCGCACCGCCGGGCTCGTCGATCAGCCGGCGAGCCAGCACGTCGGGCCAGCGGCGGTTCGTGTTCAGCGTCGACTCTGCGCCGTCGGTGATCGAGTCGCCGATCGCCACGATCGCGCGCGTCTTGCGCGGGGCCGTCACCTCCACGCGGGCCAGGAAGAACCAGTTGGCCGGCGTCGCGCTCACCGGAAAGTCCACGGCGCCCGAGTGATTGCCCGTCGTCGACACGTACGTCGTCTGCACCGAGACCGGGTGATACGTCAGCGGCACCGTGTTCGCGCTCCAATCATCGGGCAGATACAGATCGACGACGAGATCGGAGAGCGGCGGCACGTGCAAGTCCACGGGATCGGTCACGAGCGACGCACCGGGTGGGACGATGAAGGACGTGTGGCCGCTGACAGTCAACGGCCGCGCGATGCCCTCGATGGCCGTGTCGCTGGGGCGTGCGCAGCCCGGCCGATCGTCGGCGCACGCGCGGACCGCCACGTGCGCGGCGCCGACGCGCAGCGGCGCCGTGCCGAACACGTTGCTGACGAGCACGCGCACCCGTTCGCCCCCGAGCGTGACGCGCGCGATCTGCCGCAGCGTCTGGTCGTTGAGGGTGATGGGCGGCGTGGCGCCGCCGCGGCCGGTGCCCGCCACGCCGCGCGCGATCATCGACGGGCCCCACGTGGCCACCCAGTGGTCGTCCGATCGCGACTGCCCCGCAGTGCCTGCGACATGGACGAAGAGCCCGAGGCAGACGAGCGCCGCGGCGAGTCTCGATATCCGCATGAGGACGTCTCCGGCTCGCCGGCCCGAGCTACGGCCGCGCGGCTGATGTCGCCAGTTTCCAGACCACGCCAATCTGCAGCGCCGCGAGGATGGCCGTCGTGAACGTGCCGCCAATTACCGGTCCACGTACGCCCTCCGGTCCTGTCGTCATCGCAAAGAGCATCGTCACGCAGAACCAGATCACGAGCACGAGGGCGAGCCAGCGCGCCGCGGCCAGCGTGATCGGCGGGCCGTCGGTCAGGCCGTTGAGCATGCGGTATCCGCCAGCGAGCAGGCCGAGATTGCCGGCCGCACTGGCGACGGTCGCAAAGAGCGACACGAACCGGATCATCGGGAACAGTGCGTAGACGAACGTTTCCGGGCCGAATCCCGGCGCAACGATGCCGATGAGCGTCTGGAGGTTGAACAGCACACCCAGCCCGCCCACGATGAGCGTGGCTATCGCGGCCAGCATCGGCTTCGCGCCCGACCGTGGGCGGCGATCTTCCTGCGGGAAGCGCAGCAGCGGACGCAGCGTGTCGAGCAGCGATGTCTGCAATGTCCAGATGTCGCTCGCGGGCGCGGCGGCGCGCGGAGCAGCGGCCGCGCCAGAAGGGCCGGCCTGTTGCGACGCGCCGGCATTGCCGGCCGAAGCGTCCGGCGTCGCGCCGGCTCCGCCGGTCGCGGGCGTGGGCACCAACCGATATGCGCCGGTGGCGGGTGGACTGTTCAACAGGTGCTGCACGGTGTCGAGCAGGTGACCCATGCGCAGTTCGACGTGTCGCGAATCTGCGCCGAGCCAATGTGTCGTCGCCAGGTAGTACTCCATGTGCTTCGACAGCGTGACCTGCTCGATGAAGAACGGCACGATCGGAATGCCGCGATGGCTCGCGCGCCCGACCTCGCGCTTCACCTCCGCCGATCGGTTCGATCGCTCCGAGAGCACGAGCAGCAGGGCGCGGCTGCTGTCGATCGCCTCGACGATCGCAGAGGCCCAGTCGCTGCCGCCGACGATGTCGTGCGGCGCCATCCAGCAGGCCACGCCGTTGGCCTGCAGGTGATCGCGCGCCTGGTCGGCGACTTCGCGGTCGGCCGACGCGTAACTGACGAACACCTGGTGCGGCGTGCGTCGACCGGTCATCCGAACCACTCCGCTTCGGTCATCAGCAGCACCCAGGCACGATGCTCCTGTTCGAGGGCGAGTTCGGCGCGGGCCATGGCCCGTGCGGCACTCAGCGGATCCGTATCGCTCTCCAGGCGGCCGCGCGTGCGTTCGAGCTCGAGCGCCGTCACCATGAAGCGTTGGCGATTGCGCGCGAACTCGAAGGCCGCGCGCAGCAGCCTCGCTGCGGCGCCGGCCGTCGGTAGCGCCAGAATGAAGAACAGCAGCCAGCCACCGGGCGGCGGTACCGGGGCGCCCATTGCCGCAGACAGCCCGGCCGTCGCGTGCTCGCCGCCGCCGAACACCGCGGTCAGCAGGTGAAACGCCGAGAGCACGATGGCGATGAAGAACCCGGTCGCTGGCAGGAACCATGTGATCGTGTCGAGCCGCTCGCGCCGTTCGGCCATGCCGATGAAGTAGGCGAGTTGCGTGTTCAGCCTCTCGTCCACGTAGTCGCGCTGCAGACGCGCGACGAAGGCCGGATCGGGCGCGTGGGCCGGCAGCACGACCTCGGGCCAGCGCGTCTCGCGGCACCACTGTTTCATCACCTCGTCGCTGATCAGGAGGGTTTCGTCGACCGCCCCTTGCAGCCGCTGCTGGAGATCGGGGAGCGACTCGTCTGGCAGATCCCAGTGCGTGGGATCGATCAGCCACCCGAAGCGGAGGAGCCGAAGCCGTTCGGCCCGGTGACGTTCCAGGATCCAGTAGTGGTGATAGCGCCGGATGAGTCCTTCACCCACGCCGAGCGCCATGACGGCGAGGAAGAACAGCTCCGCGTAGGTCAGCAGGGGCCGCGATCCGAACGCGATCGAGGCGAACGAACAGACAAGACTGCCGAGGCCGCCCCAGACGGCCTGCTGCACCACGCGCTGGTACCGGCTCTGGAGCCGTCGCGCGCGCGTGTCCACGAGCTCGAACGCCTGGTCGAGCGAGGGATCGCCGTGTGCGAACATCCGTCGCAGGGTGTCAACGGTCACGGTGGTGGGAGGATGCGGCACCCGAGTGCGACCAGCGCCTCGAGGACGCTGCGGGCGACCTGACGATCGACGTCCTTCTCGGACTCGGTCAGCTGTTCGTAGGGCACGATGCCGGGATGTTCGCGACGGTCGTCGTTGCGCGCCGGCCCGTAGGTCCAGCCGTCGCGGGTGCGCTCGGCCATCCAGCGTCCGTGTACGTGCGCCGCGAGCCGCTCGATGAGGGCTTCGACGTCGGCTCCGAGCGCGACGCCCGTCGTGTCGATGGCCTGAGGCCCGCGCGCCACGGCGAGATTATAGGTCCATGCGGCCGACGCCGCGCGTCAGGTGCCGCAGAACGTGCGGTACGACGGGTCGTGCTGTGCCGGCGGCGTAAGCACCTCCGGCCGTGGCCGGTCGTGATCGTAGGGATCGCGCAGGCCGTCGAGCAGCTGGTTGAGCAGGTCGAGATCGCCCTGGTCGGCTGCGGCCGCCAGCGCCGCTTCGACCGCATGATTGCGCGGGATCACGGCCGGATTGGTGGCGCGCATGAGGCTGGTCGCCTCGCGTGGCGATTGCGTCTGCCGCCCGAGTCGCGCCCGCCAGCGCTCGAACCAGATGCGGA
>CAZTCY010000153.1:0-4263 GCA_964612715.1 uncultured Nitrosomonas sp.
CCGCCATTTCCGGCTAATTATGGTCTTTATGGAAAACCGACGACGATCAATAACACAGAGACATTTGCCTCTGTACCCTGGATCATACGTAATGGTGGCGAAGCCTATCTGAATCTTGGCAGACCCAATAACGGAGGAACCAAGATTTTTTCAGTTTCAGGGCACGTGAATAAACCTGGAAATTATGAAATTCCATTAGGAACACCGTTTGCAGAGTTACTCGAATTGGCTGGCGGTATGCGTGGAGGACTGAAATTGAAAGGCTGCATTCCGGGGGGGTCTTCAATGCCGGTTCTACCCGGTGACATCATGATGCAAACGGATATGGATTATGATTCCATAGCAAAGGCTGGTTCTATGCTTGGTTCGGGGGCGGTCATTATTATGGATGAAACTACCTGTATGGTAAGAGCATTAGAACGTTTGTCCTATTTTTATTTTGAAGAATCCTGCGGCCAATGCACACCGTGTAGAGAAGGAACAGGTTGGCTCTATCGTATTATTCATCGCATCGAGCATGGTAAAGGACGTCCGGAAGATCTGGATTTACTGGATGACATTGCAGATAACATTCAAGGAAGAACGATTTGTGCATTGGGTGACGCAGCTGCAATGCCTGTTCGGGCGATGATTCAGCATTTTAGAGATGAGTTTGCATACCACATCGAGCATAAGAAATGCATGGTTTAGATGGTATCATTCAGGTATTTAGTTTTGAAATAGACTGAAAATTAACCAGTAAGCACTTTTGCGCTTTCTTTTTAAATAACAAAATTTTAGCCGATGGTCAATATCGAAATCGACGGTAAACAAGTCTCAGTACCGAAAGGCAGCACCATTATGGATGGTGCCAAAGAGGTCGGAGTCTATATTCCTCATTTTTGCTACCACAAAAAGTTATCCATTGCGGCAAACTGCCGTATGTGCCTGGTTCAGGTAGAAAAGGCACCTAAACCGTTGCCCGCCTGTGCAACGCCTGTAATGGAAGGTATGAAGGTATATACCCACTCCAAACAGGCGATTACTGCACAAAAAGGTGTAATGGAATTTCTTCTGATTAATCATCCACTGGATTGTCCAATCTGTGACCAGGGCGGCGAATGTCAGCTACAGGATCTTGCGGTTGGGTATGGTTCGAGTGGTTCTCGCTATCAAGAAGCTAAACGCGTCGTTGTCAATAAAAACCTGGGGCCGTTGATATCAACCGATATGACACGATGTATACATTGTACGCGTTGTGTGCGATTCGGGCAGGAAATTGCCGGGATTATGGAACTTGGAATGGCCGGACGTGGCGAGCATTCCGAAATTCTATCTTTTGTCGGCAAAACGGTGGATTCCGAATTATCTGGCAATGTAATAGATCTCTGTCCAGTAGGTGCGCTGGTAAGTAAGCCATTCCGTTATTCCGCACGCACATGGGAATTGTCGCGGAGAAAATCCATCAGTCCACATTGCGGATTGGGATCCAATTTGATTGTTCAGGTGAAACATAATCGCGTGATGCGTGTTTTGCCGCGTGATAATGAAGCGCTTAATGAGTGTTGGTTGTCGGACAAGGATCGTTTTTCTTATGAAGGATTAAATTCAGAAGATCGCTTGACACAACCGATGATCAAGCGCGATGGTCAGTGGCAAACATGCGGCTGGCAGGATGCTTTGGAATTTACCGTAAATAAACTTCTGGAAGTAAAAGATAATCATGGTTCTGAAAGTTTAGCCGCATTAGGTTCGGCACACAGTACCATTGAGGAATTGTATCTGCTGCAGAAATTAATGCGTGGACTAGGCAGTGGTAATGTCGATCATCGCCTGCGTCAGTCGGATTTTACGGCTGATCAATCACTGCGTGGTGTACCATGGCTCGGGACCAGTGTTGCAGCGATGTCTGAATTAAAATCGGTTCTGATTATAGGCAGTACGCTGCGTAAAGATCATCCGTTAATCGCACAACGCATTAGACAGGCTGTGAAAAAAGGGATGCAGCTGAATATAATCAATCCGTTTGATGATGATTTATTAGTTAAAACAAGCAATAAAATTATCGTTGCTCCGGATGAGATTACTAGAACACTGGTATCGGTGCTTAAGCATGCGTTCCAGCTAAAAAGCGCAAGTCCACCTGAATTATTAAAGCGATTATTCAGTTCAACTCAGGATGATGGCGTAGGAAGCGCGGCATTAATAGCGAAAAGTCTGATAGATAACACTCCGGCTGCAATTTATCTAGGTAATATAGCGCAACATCATCCGAATTATGCGAAGCTTCATATGCTGGCATCTGCGCTTGCAGAGGTTACGGGTGCAAGCTTTGGTATTCTGGGTGAGGCAGCTAATAGTGTTGGCGCTTATATTGCTGGCGCAATACCGGATTTATCGGGTTTGTCTTCAGCCGTTGGTCTTTATCCAGGAGAGGTGGCTGGTCTAAACACTGCGCAAATGTTAAGTGATGCTTCAGCGCATCAATGTCGCGCATTTGTCTTGATGAACATTGAGCCTGAATTTGATACTTATGATGCTCATCAAGCGTTAAAATCAATTCAAGCTGCTGATTTTGTTGTTTCGCTTACGGCATTTAAAGGCAATATTCCGGATTATGCCGATGTAATGCTTCCTATCGCACCATTTACCGAAACATCGGGTACTTTTGTGAATACTGAAGGTCGCGTACAAAGCTTTAATGGCGTTGTGGCGCCATTGGGTGATGCGCGCCCGGCATGGAAAGTATTACGAGTACTGGGCAGTCTGCTGAAACTCAATGATTTTAACTTTGATACGCCGGAAGAAATTCGCGAAAAAGTATTCATACAAGGTATGGGAGTCGATAAATATCTGAATAATAGACTTGAGATCTCGAATATTGATCTTGAATCGAAAAGGGATAATGCGATTCAACGCATCGGCGAAGTGCCCATATATCAGGCGGACACAATTGTTCGTCGCGCACAATCGCTGCAGCAGACTAAGGATGCATTGTCAATTTATGCGTGGATGTCCGCAGAACTGATGAATCGATTGGGAATTAATGCGGGTGATCAGGTCAAAGTGCAACAAGCGGGAGTAACCATACAGCTTGAGACAGCTTGCGATGAAAAGCTGCCGATCAATTGTGTACGTATTGCTTGCGCGCATCCTAAAACATTTTCCTTGGGTGCGATGTTTGGAGAAATATCGGTAGAAAAACTGTGATGTTCAGGATTGGAATTAATTAATGGAATCTATACAGCAGTTGTTTGAGCAGTTATTCGGAACGGAATGGGGTTTCATGCTGTTCACGCTTGTGAAAAATCTGACATATATTATTGCCATTGCCGTTCCATTGTTACTTGGTGTTGCTTATCTTACTTTTGCTGAACGCAAGATCATTGCTTACATGCAGATACGTGTAGGCCCCAATCGCGTGACATTTTTTGGAATACCTTGGCTGCGAGGCTGGGGGCAACCGATTGCAGATGCTGTTAAAGCATTGATGAAGGAAATTGTAATCCCGACCGGAGCAAACAAGTTTCTTTTTATCTTGGCACCGATATTGACGATTATGCCTGCATTAGCGGCTTGGGCAGTCGTGCCATTTTCTGCCGAACTTGTATTGGCGGATATCAATGCCGGATTGCTGTATATTCTGGCAATGACATCAATGGGTATTTATGGCGTGATCATCGCAGGTTGGGCATCAAACTCTAAGTATGCCTTTCTGGGAGCAATGCGTTCTGCAGCTCAGGTCGTATCGTATGAGCTGGCGATGGGTTTTGCTCTGGTGTGCGTACTTATGATGTCTCAAAGTCTGAATCTGGGTGATATTGTGAATGGACAGCAGGGTGGAAGCATGCTGAATTGGTATCTGATTCCCTTGTTTCCAATGTTTCTGGTGTATTTCATTTCCGGCGTGGCGGAGACAAATCGTGCGCCATTTGATGTTGCGGAAGGTGAATCCGAGATTGTTGCGGGATTCCACGTAGATTATTCCGGTATGGCGTTTACCGTATTTTTCCTGGCAGAATATGCCAATATGATCCTGGTTGCGACATTAACCGCGATCATGTTCTTAGGTGGGTGGCTGCCGCCATTGGATATGGCACCATTCAATATGATACCCGGATTTATATGGTTATTATTTAAAATAGCATTTTTGCTATTCTTTTTCCTCTGGTTCCGTGCGACATTTCCGAGATATCGCTATGACCAGATTATGAGGCTGGGCTGGAAAGTGTTTATTCCAATTACACTGATCTGGATTGTTGTATTAGGTTTGATTATGCAATT
>CAZTCY010000154.1:0-4183 GCA_964612715.1 uncultured Nitrosomonas sp.
TGGGCGGCGCCTGCGGCGCCGTGGGAACCACCCCCTGTCGCACCAGCGAGAGCGCTGCGATCCGATCCAGGTCCTACCGAGCGCCAGCGAGGCCCGCGGCGCGGTCTGCAGGCCTCACTTCGTTCGGTAGGCGACGCCTGCTGTCAAACGACAGGGGAAATTGACCCCCTTACGCCACTAAAACTGACCCCCTTCTGAACGCTGGTTTGCGTGGTCAGCGCGAGCCGGCCCCGCCGGCGAGCGCCCCCCGTGACGGGGCCGCGGGACTGGCCTGGCCCAGCAACCCGGCCTTCCGCTTCTGTTTCAGCCGATAGCTCTCGCCCTGGATCATGAGCGTGTGACTGTGGTGCAGCAGCCGGTCGAGAATCGCGGCGGCGAGCACCTCGTCGCCGAAGACCGTGCCCCACTGTGTCACGAGCTGATTCGTGGTGAGGAGCAGGCTGCCGCGCTCGTAGCGGCGCGCCACCAGTTGGAAGAACAGGTGGGCGCTGCGGCGCTCGAACGGGAGATAGCCGAGCTCGTCGATGATGAGCAGCTTGGGCTTGCTGTAGAAGAGCAACCGGTCCGCGAGCTGGCCTTCGGTCTCCGCTTTGGCGAGCGCGGCCAGCAGGGCGGTGGCGCTGGTGAAGAGGACGGAGTGGCCGGTTTCGACGGCGGCCCGGCCCAGCGCGATGGCGAGATGGGTCTTCCCCACGCCGGGCGGCCCGAACAGCAGGACGTTTTCCGCGAGGGCGATGAAGCGGCCGGTCGCGAGCTCACGCACCAGGCGATGGTCGAGCGCCGGCTGAAACTTGAAATCGAAGTCGTCCAGCGTCTTCACACTCGGGAAATGCGCAATCTGCACGCCCATGGCGATGCGCTTACGCTGCTTGGCCGCGACCTCCTGCCGCAAGAGGTCATCGAGGAAATCCAGATACGTCGGGTCGTGTCGCGCCGCCTCCGCAAGGACGGCGTCGAGCCGCTCGGCCACGAAGCCCAAGCGGAGCCGCTGCAGATGCTCGACCACGCGGGTGTGCACCACGGCGCTCATCGGTCCGCCTCCACGACGGCGGCATACGCGTCGAGCGACCGGCCGAGCGTGAGGAGCGGCACCGTGTCCAGCGCGGGCCCGGTCGCCGCCGGCCGCCACAGGCCGGCCCGATGGGCGGGATCCTCGACCTGCGCAAACGGCTCGCGGACCCGCGGATGGGTGGCGACCAGCGTGGCCCCATGGAAGATCCGCACCTGATCCTCGGCGACGGCGACCTCGACGTGGTCGCGCACGAGCTGATAGGGCACGCTATAGCGCACCGTCTCCACGTCCACGAACGCATCGTGCGCGACGCGCCGCCGGTGCCGCTGCTGGCGGGGCGGCACCGGGTGAACGGGCAACGGGCGGAGCGCCGCCTGCTCAGTCCGGCGAAACCGGTCGATCGGCCGCTCGTGCGTCGTCCCGTGCACGCGGGTGTCGGCCTCCTGCATCCACGCCGCGAGGTGCGCCTCGAGCGCGGCGAAGGATGAAAAGGTCCGGCCGGCCAGGGCATTGCGCTTCACGTATTTGACGCCGGACTCGACCTTGCCTTTCGTCCGCGCGCGATACGGGGCGCAGGCGCGCGGTTGGACGTCCCAGTCGCGGCAGAACGTCAGATACGCCGGATGGAACCAGACGGTGCCGGTGGCGCGGTCGCGGCCCACGACCAGCGCCCGCGCATTGTCGCCGAGCACCGTCAGGACCACGCCCCCGAAATACCGACACGCGGCCGCGATCCCCTCGCGCCAGTCATCCTGCCGCTCGCGGAGGAACGCCTGGACGAAGACCCGCCGCGAGTAGCTGAGGACGGCCACGAGCAGGAACACCGTGACCACGCGGCCGGCAATCTCAACCCGCTTCTCGCCGAAGTCGACCTGCATCTGCGCGCCCGGTGCGGTCTCGACGCGCACCGTCGCGACGTCCGCCGCCCGCTGCGCCTGTCGGACCGGGGCCACCACGCGCTGCACCGTCCGCACGCTCACCGGGTATCCCTGGGCCGCCAGCAACTGCTGCACGACCACGGCATTCCCTTCGGCCGTGCTCCCGAACCAGGCCTGGGCGGTGGCGCACGCCTGGGCATCCAACCGACGCGCCCGTGGCCGCACCTGCACCCCCGCCACTGCGCCCCGCCAGTATCGGCGCACCGTATTGCGCGCCACCCCCAGCGTCTTTGCGATGGCTTTGGCCCCCCACCCGCGACCCGCCAACTCCCGAATCGCGGTGACCAGCTCGCCTTCAATCACCGGCACCTCCGCTGCCGGAGATACCAGAACCCCTCGCCCGTGCTCCATGTCCCCTCCTGACAGGGGGTCAGAATTACTGTCGCAAGGGGGTCAATATCACTGTCGCTCTACACGGTCACCCGTCCCAGACAGTCAGGGTCCCTCTGTAACCGTCAACTTTCCGCGTGGCGGGCCGCGCGGCAGGGCCGCTTGCGTGGCCAGACCGCGTCTGGGAGGCAGGACCCGAAAATTCCCGGTGGAATTTCTGCGGTGTCCAGCCAACGCGAGGAGGCGGACGGCTCGGACGTTTAGCAGGGCTCAGCGCTCGGGAATCGCGCTCTCTTGACCACTCGCAGGCGGCTACTGAACTGCGGGCAGGATGTCTTGTTTTTCGCCACGGACACTCGCGGGGTAGCCCCACCGTTGCTCCGGATCGGTGCCAACCTCGGCCTGGAGCCCGATCGCGTGTATCTTCACACCGGCACTCGGACAGGCGCGCGCAGATTGGGGCTCGGGTTCCGGTCGGCGTGGATCGAGTGCCAGGACCTACCCGAGGCGCTCAGGTCGTTACCGCCATGGCAGGTTGAGGACATTCTCTGCATCTTCAAGGATTGGCTCGCGGGGTTGGTGGGCAGGACTGGGAGATGCGCATATGAGCCGTCTAACATCCAAAATGGAGCCGACGCGCCTGACCTCTCGTGCCATCATGTCGGCTGGGAGCGCGGCTCACTTGGCGCGTTAGGCGGACAAAACGTGGAGCAGATCGGATACCTGATACTCGGGTGGCTCTTCGGGCTTCTTAGCCCGAACATCGCAGAAAGACTCCGTCGTCCGTACGTGCGACGTGAACTCGAAGACAGCGTTATGGCCGAACTGGACGAGATGCGGTACACCATGGCATCCGCGGCGTACGCCGTCAACGATCATCTCCTTGAAACAACGGACGACTTCTTGGATTGGCTTATCCCCATCATTCGGGCGTACGAGGGCCCGAGAGCGAGTCCGACGCTTGGACCGACCGTCGAAAAGCTCAGGGCGGCTGGAAAGGACGCTCGCCTTGAGATTCTTCGGGCCCGGAAGATACCAGGGCGAGGGGTCGGGCTGAAGGAATACTGCCTGCCATTCACCTCAGCCAAGGCTGCTGACCTCCGCATCTGCTCGATGCGGTTCCAGCGCGGGGTATTCACCGTGTTGGGCAAAGTCGATATGTTCAACCAGCAACTGCGCCATCTGCAGCGATATGAGGAGCTCACGTTCAACCCACAGGCCGTCGAGGCGAACTCCGACGCGATCAATGACAATCTTGATAGAGGTACCCGACAGCTTGGGGTGTTGGCGCGGTCAGTCGTGGATTCGATCTCTGTCCTAGAACGTGACCACAAGACGGCTGGCTAACCCGGCGTTGGAACCGACGCCTGTCGGCCGCGTGCGCGTCCGCCACGTTCCCGCGCTCGCTGATGTCGTGCCTCGCGCGGCGCGGCTCAACGCGAAGTCGTTGGCCGGACAAGCGATTCGGGAGGTAGCGGGCGCATCGTCATCATGAAGCACAGGGGGTTGCCATGGGTGGCTATATCGAGAAGGTCCTCGCGGGCTTAACTGTGATGGCGATTAGCGGCATCGTGGGCTGCTACTGGGGCGAGTCCCGCGTGCGGAAGCGCTTGGTTCCGGCAGAGTCGCCAGCCATCGTCGCGATTACGGGACAACTCGAACGGATCTTGACTCGCCCTGACCGAATCCCAACAAGCGCGCTCCAGGATGCCAGGGCAATTGTCGCCATTCGAAATGACTCCAGGTCCTCACTAACTACGCTGGGTTCCTTTCTGAACTCAGATATTGACGCGCTCGGGAAGCAGCTTGCCGATTATCAACGTCTCGAGGCGACCTACGGGATAGAGGAATGGAGTTGACCCGGTTTCGTGGACAGTTTCCGAAAGGCGGGTACGATGTCCAC
>CAZTCY010000155.1:0-4116 GCA_964612715.1 uncultured Nitrosomonas sp.
TATGTTGGAGGTGGACCCGGATCTGATGGGTTCGGCCGGTGTGGAGATCGGCCCGAACGAGGTCGGCCACACCGAGCCGGGCCAGGACGCGGAAATCCGTCCTGGCGGAGCGCCCGTCGGGCCGCACCACCATCCGCTTCCGGTCGGTCGGGTGCCGGCCGATCGGGACATCGACCCGTTCCGGCGATCGGTCCAGATGCCCCCAGACCAGCACGGCATAGGACCGCTTGACCTGCCGCGCGGCAATGGCCGCCCCCAGACGCCGATGGGCCAGGTCGCTCTTGGCCACGACCATCAGGCCCGAGGTGTCGCGGTCGAGCCGGTGCACGATCCCCGGCCGCCCCTCGGCGCCCGGCGACAATGCCGTACCCCGCGCCACCAGCGCGTTGACGAGGGTGTCGTCCCAGTGCCCCGGCGCCGGGTGGACCACCAGGCCGGCGGGTTTGTCGATGACCGCGAGATCGTCGTCTTCGTAGCAGACGGTCAGCGCAATCGGGTGGGGTGTGAGGGTGCGCGGAGGGGCCTCATCGCTCAGGTCGACCTCGACCAGTTCGCGCGCCACGAGGAGGCGCGAGGCCCGGGCCACCACACCCGCTACGCGCACCTGTCCGGCGGCCACGATACGCGCAGCCTGGGTTCGCGAAAGATTCAGCTGATCGGCAAGAAAGCGGTCGATCCGCTCGGTGGCGGGCACGGCCACGGAAAACGTCAGCGTGGCCAGGCAGACCTCACCCGGACCGCTGCTCGGCGGCCTTGGCTTCGCGCGCCAGCCGCGCATCCTCGAGCCAGAAGGAGATTGCGAGCGCGATCGCGCCGCAGCTCACGCCGATATCGGCAATGTTGAAGGTCGGCCAGCGGGTCGTGCCCACGCCGATATCGATGAAGTCCACTACCCCGGAGGCATGACGCACCCGGTCCACCAGATTCCCGGCCGCGCCGCCAACGATGAACGCCGAGGCAAACTGCCGCAGCCATTCATTCCAGTCGGCCTGACGCGCCTTCCAGGTAATCCCGATGACGGCCGCGGCGGCAATGACGAGGAAAATCCAGCGAGAATACTCGCCCAGGTGCAGGCTGAACGCCGCACCCGGGTTGTAGGCCAGACGCCAGCGGAACCACTGCCCCATCACTTCCACCGGCACGTACGGGACCAGGCTCGACTCCGCCCACTGCTTGGTGACGACGTCGAGCCCCAGCCACACGATGGCGAGCGGCCAGAAGATGCGATGCGGATTAGCGCCGCTTCGCATCCTCTTCCTTCTCTTTGCAGCTGATGCAGAGCCGCGCATGCGGGAGCGCATCCAGCCGTTCGAAGCTGATCGGCTGGCCGCAGGTGTGGCACTGGCCGAAATTATCGGGAGCGTTGTAGAGACGGCGCAGCGCCTGGTTCACATGCCAGAGATACCGTCCCTCCTGCGATGCGAAGAGGAACTGCTTTTCCCGCTCCATGGTATCGGTGCCCTGATCGGCCATATGGAACGAGTACGACGAGAGGTCGCCATCGGAGTTCTGCAGCGTCGAATTGAAGGTGTCGTCGTAGTACCCCAACTCCTTCATCACGCGGGCACGCTCATCGAGCAACCGCTGCTCGAGATGCTTGAGCTGTTCCTTGGTCATCGTGCTCCTCGGTGCGACTAGGGCGCCGGCTCGGCGAGTCGCCTCACCGAGAGTAGCGCCTGGTGATCATCGATGCTCGCCTCATCGCGCGCATCGGAAGGATCGAGAACCTGGCCGATTTCGAGCGACCGGGTCAGGGTTTCGTGCTGAATCAGTTCCGCATGCTTCCGCACGGCGTCGAGAACGGCGGGACTGCCGTCGACGGCCAGGGTAATCCGGGTGGTGTAGTCGTAGCCCGCATCCTTGCGCAGCCGCTGGACCCGGTTGACGACCTCCCGGGCCAGTCCTTCGGCCAGCAGGTCATCGGTCAGATGCGGATCGAGCGCGACTACGAACGGACCGGCGCTCTGCACCAGCCAGTCGGTCGTCACTTCGCGCTCGACCACGACGTCCTCCGGCAGGACCTCGACCGCCGCGCCATCCAGCACGACCTCGGCGACCTGCCCCTCTTCGAGTCGACGCAGCGCCTCGGCCGGGAGCTGCCCGATCAACCCGGCAACCTCGGGAGTGCGCTTGCCGAACCGCTTGCCGAGCGAGCGGAAGTTGGCCTTGGCCTTGAGACGCACCAGATCCGCATCGGACGAGACCACGTCGATCCGCTTGACGTTGACTTCCTGGCGCAGCAACGCGAAGAGGGTCTCGAACCGGCCGTTGGTGACGCCCTTGGGCAGCGCAACCCGCATGGTTGCGAGCGGCTGACGCACCCGGCGATTCCCCGCTTCCCGCGCACTCCGGCCGAGCGACGCGAGCCGCCGCACACCGGCCATGGCGCGCTCGAGGTCGGCGTCGATGTCCGCCTGGTCCGCAACCGGGAAATCGGCCAGATGCACCGAGGTTCCCGTCAGCGCGCGGTGGAGCCAGTCGCTCGCGAAGGGGGCCGCCGGCGCCAGGAGGCGTGACACGACGACCAGGCACTCCCGCAGCGTGGCAACCGCAGCAGGGTCGGCCGTCCGGTCGGGAGCCCAGAACCGGGATCGGCTCTGGCGCACATACCAGTTGGACAACTCCTCGACGAAATCCATGACCGCTCGCACCGCGACGGTCGCATCGTAACCGTCATACGCAACGGTCACGTCACGGACGGTCGAGGCCAGCCGGCTCCGCACCCAGCGATCGAGTTCCGTTGGCGTCCCGCCTTCACCGTCCACTCCTTCGGCGTAGAGCGCCAGGAAGTTGTAGGTGTTGCGCAGCGTGTTGAGGAACCCGCCCACCGTCTCCGGGATCTGCGCCCGATCGAACGGCTTGGGCAACCAGACCTGACTGGAGGCCAGCAGATAGAGGCGGACCTGATCGGCCCCGAACTCGCGCACCGCCTCCCAGGGGTCGACCGTGTTGCCCCGGCTCTTGGACATCTTCTGGCCCTTGGCATCGAGGACCAGCTCGTTGACCACGACGTTCCGGTACGGCGCGCGATCGAACACCGTGGTGGCGATCGCCAGCAGCGAGTAGAACCAGCCGCGGGTCTGGTCGATCCCTTCGCAGATGAAGTCGGCCGGGAAATGGCTGTCGAACTTCTCCCGGTTCTCGAAGGGATAGTGCCACTGCGCGTACGGCATCGACCCGGAATCGAACCAGGCGTCGATCACTTCGGGTACCCGCCGCATCGTCCCGCCGCCCGGCGCCGGCCAGGTGTAGGCATCGATGAACGGCTTGTGCGGATCGAAGTCCTCGGGCAGCGGACGGCCCACCTTCTCCGCCAGCTCCGCATAGCTGCCGATCACCTCGACGACGCTCGGATCGGCGTCGGAGACCCAAACCGGTAGCGGCGTGCCCCAGTAGCGATCGCGCGAGAGCGCCCAGTCGAGATTGTTGGCGAGCCACTCGCCGAACCGGCCGGTCCCCACCTCGGGCGGATGCCAGCTGACCGTCTTATTGAGTTCGACCAGCCGATCTTTGACCGCCTGGGTGCGGACGAACCACGAGTCACGCGCGTAGTAGATCAGCTTGCTCTTGCAACGCCAGCAATGCGGATAGCTGTGGACGTACTGCTCGGTCTTGAGATGCAGTCCATCGGTCTTGAGCCGGCGAATGATCAGTTCGTTGGTGCTGTCGGCCGTGACCAGCTGGCCTTCGAGTTCGGGCCAGGTGGTGCCGGTAAAGGTGCCGTCGGCCGCGACCGGCCGGAGCAACGCCAGACCGTCCCGCTGCCCCATGGCGTAGTCGTCCGCACCAAACGCGGGGGCCAGATGCACGATGCCCGAACCGTCGTCGGCCGTGACGAAATCGGCGCCGACGACCACGGAGTGCGCCCGATCGGCCGGCAGCGGCACCACGTCGAGCGGGCGACGATAGCGCAACCCCACCAGCGCGCGACCCGGCACCACGGCGCCGGCCTCGAGCTTCCCGCCACCGCCCAGGATGTCATCCATGGCCGCTTCACGCGACGCAGCCGCAATGAAGGTGCGCCCCGGATGTCGGGGATGGCGATACTCGCGGTACTCCAGATCGGGATGCACCGCCGCCGCGACGTTCGACGGCAAGGTCCACGGCGTCGTCGTC
>CAZTCY010000156.1:0-4055 GCA_964612715.1 uncultured Nitrosomonas sp.
AGTCGACCTTAACCTATAAAGTCAAGTCATTTGTCATAAAAACTCTTCCAGTAATCCAACCATTCCAATCATAACCACTTATTAACCCTTTAAATAACAATGTCATATTTAAATTCTAAGAAAACTAAAACTTTTCAGCTTAAAACCATTACAGAAATCCACATGGCCATCTAAAACAGGCTTCAACGACACCAAATTTTGCGCAACTGCTCTTCCTTAAATCCTACTGTTGTGTTTTTTTCATCCGTTATCAGTGGTCTCTTAATCAAGCGACCATTACTGGCCAACAAATCCAGAATTTCCTGTTCCGTCAAAGCCGGGAGTTTCTCCCTGATTTTCAATTCACGATATTGCGTACCGCTGGTATTGAAAAGTTTATTCAAAGCAATACCAGCACCTTCAACCATTACTGCAAGCTCATTTGCATCCGGAGGTGTCTGGGTTATATCTATAAATTCATACGCCACGCCAGCATCCTGTAGGAATTTCTCTGCTTTTTTACATGTGCCACATTTTTTGTATCCATAAAATTTGACCATATAATCGTATCCTTTTCCTTCCGTTGATTAAATTTATATCTATCCAATATCCATTCTGAAAAAGGAATCCAATTGAAATATTACTTGAAAAAAACATAAAACCAAGAGAATATAAATTCAGAAATGGCACACATAGTCTCGAAGTGTTAGCAAGGCAGTCCGTTTATCGACGATTTCTTGATCAGCTTACCACTCAAGAAATCTAATGAAAATAAAAAATCATGGTGCATAAATCACTGTACAACTCTTTTTTACACAGATAGATTGAATCTGCTCATTTAACGTAACTTCACATTTATATTGCACAACAATAAAAATTATTTTTTATATCCTATACCGTGGGTATGGTTACTCTAAAAAATAATACGCACGTCGCCAAGATTGTATATATTCACCCGACCACACTACCTGCATGAGTTTTTTTCTGAATAATAAGATTATTTTTTCTCGATGAAAAAAGAAACGCATCACACGCCCATGATGCAACAATACTTACGCATTAAAGCTCAGTATAGCGATATGCTGCTGTTTTACCGCATGGGCGATTTTTACGAATTATTTTATGAAGATGCGGAAAAAGCAGCCCATTTGCTTGATATCACGCTGACGCGACGCGGAGTATCAGCCGGCGACCCCATCAAAATGGCGGGAGTACCGTATCATGCAGCTGAGCAATATCTTGCCAAGCTGGTCAAGTTGGGCGAGTCAGTCGCCATTTGTGAACAAGTGGGTGATCCCTCAGTGGGTAAAGGGCCGGTGGCACGTGAAGTGACACGTATCGTCACACCGGGTACGTTGACCGATGCAGCACTGATGGAAGACAGGCGTGATTGTATACTGCTTGCGTTATTTGTACAGGATTCAACACTTGGCTTAGCATGGCTTAATCTGGCAGCAGGGCAACTGCGCATGATGGAAACATCGCCCGACCATCTCGTTAGCGAATTAGAGCGTCTACAACCCGCCGAAATCCTGGTACCTGAATCTTATCAGTCCGTTCATAGTCTTGCGGAGCACCGGGTCATCAAGTATCTACCACCCTGGCAATTTGATCGGGACAAAGCGGTTCACAGCCTGACCAGGCATTTTAATACTCGGGATCTTTCCGGCTTTGGCTGCGACGATTTGCCGACAGCTTTATGTGCCGCTAATGCATTGCTGGAATATACCCGCCTCACTCAAGGTCACGCAACAATCCACGTCACATCCTTGCAGTCTGAACGTGATAATGTGTATGTCCGCATGGATGCAGCTACACGCCGCAATCTGGAGATTTCAGAAACCATACGCGGAGAACGTTCACCGACACTGCTTTCCTTGCTGGATACCTGCGCTACCAGTATGGGCAGCCGTCTGATGCAATTCTGGCTCCATCATCCGCTACGGAATTTGTCCGCCATTCAACAACGGCTGGACAGCGTGGCAAATCTGATCACCCGCAATATTTACATCACAGTACACGAATTTTTGAAACATATCGTCGACATTGAACGTATCACCGCACGAATTGCACTGAAATCGGCGCGTCCCAGAGATTTATCCGGGTTGCGCGACAGCCTGAAACAATTACCCAATGCGATTAAAGCGCTCAACGGATGCGCCGCGCCTCGAATCACATATTTGATGCAAGCCTTGCAGCCCGATCCTGAACTGATTGATCTGCTCGAAAAAGCCATTCAACCTGAACCCGGCGCGGTGTTGCGTGAAGGTAACGTCATCGCGGACGGCTATGATGCGGAATTGGATGAATTGCGGACTTTACAGAACAACTGCGGAGAATTTCTGCTGCGGCTCGAAGCACAGGAAAAAGCGCGCACCGGGATTCCCAATTTAAAGGTGGAATATAATCGGGTACATGGTTTTTATATCGAGGTAACACATGCGCACAGCGATAAAATTCCCGAAAATTATCGCCGCCGGCAAACACTGAAAAGCGCCGAGCGCTATATTACGCCGGAGCTTAAAGTTTTTGAAGACAAAGCCCTGGCTGCCCAGGAACGGGCACTGACACGCGAAAAATACCTGTATGACGATTTACTCGACAGGCTGTCGGGATCTGTACAAAAATTACAGAAGATAGCCGCCGGTGTAGCGGAAATCGATGTGCTCAGCGCCTTTGCGGAACGCGCACAATCACTGAATTATACAGCGCCGATCTTATCACACGAAAACATCATTGATATCGAAGAAGGCCGCCACCCCGTCGTTGAACGCCAGGTTGAGCACTATATACCCAACGACGTGCAACTCGGTCAGCATCACTACAACAAATGCCAAATGCTGATGATCACTGGGCCTAACATGGGTGGCAAATCAACCTATATGCGCCAGGTAGCACTGATCACATTACTCGCGCACTGTGGCGGTTTCGTACCAGCGGCAAAGGCGCATATTGGTATTCTTGATCAGATTTTCACGCGTATCGGTGCATCAGACGATTTAGCCGGCGGGCGTTCCACATTTATGGTAGAGATGACTGAAGCAGCCAGTATTCTTCATAATGCGACTGCGCATAGCCTTGTACTCATGGACGAGATCGGACGCGGGACATCCACTTTTGATGGTCTCGCACTGGCTTTTGCCATTGCCCGCTATCTGTTGACCAGAAATCAAAGTTGCACCCTCTTTGCCACGCATTACTTTGAATTAACAGCGCTTGCTAAAGAATTCAAACAAATCCGAAACGTGCATCTAGACGCTGTCGAACATAAAAATCACATTGTCTTTCTGCATAAAGTTTCCGCAGGCCCGGCAAGTCGCAGCTACGGCCTGCAGGTCGCCGCATTGGCTGGCGTTCCAGGTGCCGCCATTCGAATCGCAAAAAAGCATCTGGCAGAATTGGAAAAAGACAGCTCAGACAAGCAACCGCAACTGAATCTGTTTTTTGAGAACGATAACGGTACAAACGAGCATCACTTTCCGAGCGAAGGCTTTATTGAAAACCCCGTTATTACCTTGCTGAAAACCATTTCGCCTGATGAGCTGACGCCAAAACAAGCCCTTGAGCAACTCTACCGCCTCAAACAAGTGCTCAATGAGCACCAATAGGATTATAAAATTTTTCGTTTAATGCGCATGTCCATTCGGACCATGAACATGTTGATGCGCGATTTCTTCTGTTGTCGCAGGGCGTACATCAGTTACCGTGCAGGAAAAATTGAGTGCCATCCCTGCTAAAGGATGATTGCCATCAACAACTACCTTATCATCCTCAATATCGGTCACCGTATAAACGATAAATTCATCCGAACCTTCCGGAGCACCTTCAAAACGCATACCGACGCTTACATTGTCAGGAAATGCGTTACGAGGCTCAATGTGAATCAGATTGCCGTCATATTCACCAAAGGTATTTTCCGGTTCCATAGAAACAGTACAGGAAAAACCCACTTCCTTATGATGTAAGGCTTCTTCCACCATAGGAAAAATACCGTCGTAGCCGCCATGCAGATAGCTGATCGGTTCATTGGTTTTTTCAATAATATTCCCTGATGTATCGGATAACTCGTAATGTAA
>CAZTCY010000157.1:0-4047 GCA_964612715.1 uncultured Nitrosomonas sp.
TGAGGGCGCGCTTCTTGGCGATGAGCCGGTCCAGCCCGTCCAGCAGCGCATCGACATCGTTCAACGCGGAGGCGATGGCGTGTTGTTCTGATGGAGGCGGAACGTCGATCTCTACGCCCCGCAGCCCGTCCATAGGAACTCTCTTGGTCCCGTGGGTCGACTCCGTGGTGATGCCCAAAAGGAGCGGTTCGTTCCCCGTCAGCCACCAAAGAAGAAAGTCGCTATCCACGTCAGACCGCGGAACGAGCGCTTTGATGTCTTGGTTGAACGCCAGCGGGACTTCGGTTCGGGCGACTGGGAATGTATGCGCCAGGATCATCCCTCGGACAACGAGCAAGAGTGAGTGTGCGGGAGCCAATCGAGTCCCGTTCCCCAGAGCCCGATGAGTCACATAGTCCGTGGCGCGCGAGAGGCGAGCCCGCTTCATGTCCTTCGGACTGACCCAAGGGATTGTTCCATCCCAGAAATCGGGATTGGCCAAGCTCGGCGTTCCGCCGCTGAGGTACTTGCCCATCTGACCAAGGCTCTCCCGAGTCCAGCCGTGCGGCGTTTCGTTAGGTGGCGAAAGAGTTACTCCCACACCGCCCCCATCCGCCGGAGGTGTTCGTCGACGCGAGCGGTCAGGGCGTCGACGTCGCGCACGAGTTGCGGAAGCGGGGTGTCGTAACGTTCGGCCAGTTCGCGGATACGCCCGGTGAGTCGCTGCGAAACACGGTCGAGTTCGCCCTGCACGGCAGCCGACAGACGCGCCATCCACTTGTCGTCGATCGCGATCGACCTGATCTCGGCGTCGGTCAGCGTCGGATACTTCGCGAGCGCCAGCGCGTCGAGTGCCACGTCCTGCTGCTTCACCAGCCGCTTCATCGCCGCCTCGCGTTCGACGAGTTCCAGCCAGCGCCGCAGCACCGCCGCTTCATCGTCTGCCTCGGTGTCGTCCGCGATCTCCCGCAACCTCGCCGTCACCTCGGACCGGGCGATCTTCTCGAGCGAGCCAAGTGCCCCCTCCTCGCCGCCGTGCTCCTCTTCGAGTTCGGCGATGGCTGAGGTTGCGATGTCGAGCTCAGCCTCGGCCGCGTCGAGCGCTGTCTGCTCGAGTTCAAGGTAGCGCGAGACGATGACCGCCTTTGGCAGCAGGTCGCAGGTCCACCCTTTGTCGCGCCGCCGACCCTTCTTGTCGACCTCCACGATCCGCGCCGGCGCCGCCACCCACCCGTCCGCGGAAATCAGATACGCGTCGTCCTGCATCGCCTCGGCCCAGTAGTCCATCAGGTGCTGATAGACGTCGTAGGCATCGACCAGTGGCACGGAGCGGAACGCCGCGAGCAGCGCTTCGGCGAGCGTGTCGATCAGCGCCTTCGGGTGGCCGTCCTCGCCGAACGCCATCAGCTGCGCCGTGGCGGCCTCGCGCCAGCGATCGAAGTGCTCACGTGCCGTGGCCTGAAACGCGGCGAACTCAGCATGACCGAGGATCGCGGCCTTCACCTCGGCAATGGGACGCCTCAGCCTGACGTAGCCCCGACGTCCCGCGGACTCGAACAGGGCCGCGCGTACCGACGGCAGCACCTGCCAGTAGGCGTCGAGCGCGTCGATGTCGCGTTCCGGAATACCGCCGCGAAGGTGACCGTCGATGTCCTGCAGGTCCTCGGGCGTGGTCGAGTCGATGTAGCGCGGTAGGTTGAGGTTGAAGTCGTTCTTCGCCCCGGCAATCTCGTCGAACGGCACGAGCCGCGCGTATCGAGGGACGTCGGCCTGCCTGGTGAACGTATCGACGACGCGGTGGATGTCCTGCTCGCGGAGGCGGTTCTTGTTGCCGTCCTTGATGAACCCGCGGCTCGCATCGATCATGAAGACGCCGCGTCTAGCCGCCGCGTTCTCCTTGTCGAGTACCAGGATGCACGCGGGAATGCCGGTGCCGTAGAAGAGATTGGCCGGCAGACCGATGATGCCCTTGAGGATGCCCGACTGCACGAGCTGCCGTCGGATGCCCCCCTCCGCATTGCCGCGAAACAGGACACCGTGCGGCAGGATGCAGGCCGCCTTGCCCGTGCTCTTCATCGACCGGATGATGTGCAGCAGGTACGCGTAGTCCCCCTGCTTGGCAGGCGGCACGCCCCAGACGAACCGCTGGAACGGATCGTCTGCCGGCGTGAGGCCGGTGCTCCACGACTTGTCCGAGAACGGAGGATTGGCGACGACGTAGTCGTAGGTGCGAAGCCGACCGTCGTCGGTGCGGAACTTCGGCGCGGCGAGTGTGTCTCCCGGCAGGATGCTGGCCGTTGGAAAGTCGTGCAGGATCATGTTCATGCGGGCCAGACCCGCTGTGGTCACGTCCTTCTCCTGCCCCTCGAGCGTGATGTGTTTGCCAGCCTGCGCAGCCACCTTCAGCAGCAGAGACCCCGAACCACATGTCGGGTCGTACGCCGTCGTCGACGCCCGTGTGTTCCCCGGAGAAATCCCGATCACCTGTGCGATTACGCGGCTCACCTCGGCCGGCGTGTAGAACTGCCCCTTGCTCTTGCCACTCTCGGTGGCGAAGTGCCGCATCAGGTATTCGTAGGCGTCGCCGAGAATGTCGTCGTGTTCGGCGCGGTTGCTCGAGAAATCGAGTTCGGGCTTCTGGAAGATGCCAATCAGGTTCGACAGGCGTTCCACCATCGCCTGCCCTTCGCCGAGCTTGTTCGGATCGTTGAAGTCCGGAAAGTCGCTGCGGGCCAGGCGGATGTTCGCGTCGATGAGCGGCTGAATGATCTGCGTGTTGATGCGGTCGCCGATGTCGGCCCTGCCCTTGAGCCCGACCATATCGGTGAAACTGGCGCCCGTCGGGATCACGACGGCCGGGGCCAGGTCGGTGCTGTTGCCGTACTTGTCGCTGACGTACTTGATGAACAGCATGAACAGGACATAGTCCTTGTACTGACTGGCGTCCATGCCGCCGCGCAGTTCGTCGCACGAGGCCCAGATCGAGGCGTATAGATCGGATTTCTTCAGGGGCATACGGTCAGGTATTCCGGACAAGACGATACCAGCGGAGGCGCCGCGCCGGCGGGGCGACTCGCGGTCACGGCGAGACGAGGGCGGCGTATCGACCGATCATGCGGGCGACACCGACGATGCCCGCGCCCAACAGCACGCTCACGACCATCACCATCGGCCATGTCAGCAGGTCCGTCAACCGCGTGCGTCGCGTCCTGGCGGCAGTGGCGATGACGAGTGCGCCAAGCAGGAACATGAGAAGCGCCGCGACGGCGCCGCCGATGACACCGACAATGAGCCGAATGGAGATGGCCTCGGCGAATTCACCTGGTGTCAACCGGGCGCCGGTCGCAGACGGCGCACCCGCGAACGCCTCACCGGCCTCCATTACCAGGGGCGGCACACCTGTGACAAAAGCGAGGAGTGCTCCCACGAGTCCGATGCCAGCAGCGAGGCTAGCCACCACCCAGGTCCCGCGTTCGAGACGCGATCCGGTAACCGCCTCGCCACCAGACGGCCCGACGTTCCGACGACGAATCAGGCCCGCCGCGACAGCGGCCACCAGCAAAGACGTTGCGAGCGACAGGGCGAACCGGAACGGTTCGAGCATTCCCGTCGCCAGTTCGACAATGCGCGCCAGGGGAACCGATCCACCCTGGCTGGCGACGGCCTGAAACACACGGATCGCGCGGATCGACTCGACGGGCACCGGCGCCACGACGACCAACAGCGCCATCGGCAACGCAAGCAGATGCACAGGCAACGCGTCGGAACGCCCGGCAGTGGCTCGCACAGCGGTCCACAACCCGGCGCACGCCAGGATCCAGACGACAATCGCAACAGTCACGCTACGCAGGCTCCTTCCGGCCATCGGCCGGCATGACAGAGCCTACTCCACCGCCTCCTGGCCTTCCCGCCTCGTAGCCTTCCCGCCTCCTTCCAGCCTGCAGGCTCCCAGCCTTTCTCAAATCGCGTCGGCAAGTATCGATGAGAGCTCCTCGTCGCTCAGCTCGACCGGATTCCCCTTCATGCTGCTGGCGCGGCGGGCGTTCGGGACGATGCGATCGATGTCGC
>CAZTCY010000158.1:0-3955 GCA_964612715.1 uncultured Nitrosomonas sp.
TGAGGAATATATGCCTTCGTTCGATATTGTTTCGGAAGTTGATGGTCATGAAGTTAGAAATGCCATAGAACAAACAAATAAGGAAGTCAGTTCCCGGTTTGATTTTAAAGGATCCGATGCACGTGTTGAGCAGTCGGATCTTGTCTTGACGGTGTATGCTGATGATGATTTCAAGCTCGAGCAGGTTCTGGATATTTTGCGGACAAAGCTGACCAAAAGGAACATTGATGTGCGCTGCCTGGAAAGAGGAGATGTTGAAAAAGTAAGTGGCAATAAGGTCAAACAGACAGTAACCGTGAAAACAGGACTTGAAACAGAGTTGGCCAAAAAGATTTCCAGAATCCTGAAAGAAAGTAAATTAAAGGTGCAAACGAGTATTCAAGGTGACTCATTACGAGTAACGGGCGTGAAAAGAGATATTCTGCAAGAGGCGATCGGAATAGTAAAAAAAACGATTACAGACTTTCCATTGCAATATCAAAATTTTAGAGATTAACTCAACGCTAATGCCGGAATGATATGAAATAGTGTCGGCATGAATCAAGAATAAAGTGGTATAGCTGTTTGTATTTTAAAGAGGAAATTAAACTTCTCTTAATAAGAACACAAAGTTAGGCTTGACACCAAGCAGTAAACCCCATAGAATCCGCTGTCTTTTCCAGGACATCAGAAAGTTGATGTTTGGAACAATGAAATCAGTCGTGTAGTGTAGATATTTAGGTCACCTGCAGATAGGTGAACTTGATAAATCAAGAAATCAATTCAGCATACAAGATCAGGACGGCTCTAGAGGCCGTCTCAGTTTTTTTTAGGACATAGTTTATATGCCGACTATAAGTCAATTAGTACGTAAGCCGCGAGAAGCCAAGCGCGTCAAAAGCACTGTTCCCGCACTGGAGAACTGCCCTCAGAAAAGGGGTGTCTGCACGAGGGTATATACCACTACACCCAAAAAGCCTAATTCTGCATTGCGGAAAGTCGCGCGTGTACGTTTAACAAATGGTTATGAGGTGTCTAGTTATATTGGTGGTGAAGGTCATAATCTGCAGGAACACTCCGTTGTGCTTATTCGGGGCGGACGTGTAAAAGATTTGCCGGGTGTGCGTTACCATACGGTAAGGGGTAGTCTGGATACCGCTGGGGTTAAGGATCGTAAACAAGGAAGATCCAAGTATGGTTCTAAGAGGCCGAAGACGTCCTGATCTGTAAAATAATGCCGAATGTAAAGTATCGAAGTTTGTGAGGTAAAACAATGCCAAGACGTAGGGAAGTTCCAAAACGTGAAATACTGCCAGACCCAAAATATCATAATGTAGAGTTGGCAAAATTTGTAAATGTGCTGATGACACGTGGAAAAAAATCAGTTGCTGAAAGAATTATTTATGGTGCATTAACGCAGATAGAAAAGAAGACGGGCTCTGATCCATTGGAGATTTTTACCCAGGCATTAACAAACGTCAGACCGTTGGTCGAGGTGAAAAGCAGACGTGTGGGTGGGGCAAATTATCAGGTTCCTGTCGAAGTCAGGTCAATTCGTCGTAATGCACTGGCGATGCGTTGGTTGAGGGATGCGGCGAGAAAAAGAAGTGAAAAGTCAATGGATATGCGTCTGGCGGGCGAATTATCGGATGCCGCAGAAGGCAGGGGTGGCGCAGTTAAGAAAAAAGAAGAAGTGCACCGCATGGCCGAATCCAACAAAGCATTTTCACATTTTAGATTCTGACGCATTTCTATTGGCAGAAACATTAAAGTTTGTAGTTTTTAATTTTTAGGACGTGGTGATTGTGGCAAGAAAAACTCCTATAGAGCGCTATCGTAACATTGGAATTATGGCGCATATCGATGCTGGTAAAACAACGACGACTGAGCGCATACTGTTTTATACAGGTGTATCGCATAAGATTGGGGAAGTGCATGACGGTGCGGCAACAATGGATTGGATGGAGCAGGAGCAAGAGCGGGGGATTACAATTACTTCTGCAGCTACGACATGTTTCTGGAAAGGGATGGAGGGGAATTACCCGGAGCATCGCATAAATATCATTGATACACCGGGACACGTGGACTTTACGATTGAGGTGGAGCGTTCTCTACGTGTATTAGACGGTGCGTGTACGGTATTTTGCGCTGTCGGTGGTGTGCAGCCGCAAACCGAAACCGTATGGCGGCAGGCGAATAAATACAAAGTTCCAAGGTTGGCGTTTGTTAATAAGATGGATAGATCGGGTGCAAATTTTATGCGCGTCTACGATCAAATCAAATCAAGATTAAAAGCGGATCCTGTGCCTGTTCAGCTCCCTATTGGCGCGGAAGACAAGTTTGAAGGAATTGTCGATCTGGTGAAAATGAAAGCCATTTATTGGGATGATAGCAGTAAGGGGCTTAAGTTTGAAGAGCGGGAAATACCCGCGTTAATGAAGGAGCAGGCTCTGGAATGGCGGGAGAAAATGGTAGAGTCCGCCGCGGAAGCAAATGAAGAATTAATGAATAAATATCTGGAAGAAGGTGACTTGGAAATTTCAGATATCAAGAAAGGTATTCGGATAAGAACAATCAGTAATGAAATTGTGCCGATGCTATGTGGTACAGCTTTCAAAAATAAAGGCGTTCAGGCCATGCTTGATGCGGTGATTGATTTTATGCCTTCACCAATAGATGTTGTGGCAATTCAGGGCACTAAGGAAAATGGTGATCCCGATCATAGAAGATCGGATGATGACGAGCCCTTTTCTGCGCTGGCATTTAAGGTGGCTACAGATCCCTATGTTGGTCAACTCATTTTTTTCAGAGTTTATTCGGGTGTAGTAAATTCTGGCGATACAGTTTTTAACTCAGTTAAGTCTCGTAAAGAAAGAGTCGGTCGGATTCTACAAATGCATGCTAATCAGCGCGAAGAAATTAAAGAAGTTCGAGCTGGCGATATTGCTGCTGCCGTGGGCCTCAAGGATGTCACCACTGGAGATACGTTGTGTGATTCTAATGCCATAATTACTTTGGAAAGAATGGATTTTCCAGAACCGGTTATACATGTTGCGGTTGAGCCGAAGACCAAGCTGGATCAAGAAAAGATGGGGATAGCGTTAAATAGACTTGCGCAGGAAGATCCCTCATTTAGAGTGAGGACTGACGAAGAGTCTGGTCAGACCATCATTTCGGGCATGGGTGAATTGCATTTAGAGATCATTGTTGATCGGATGAAGCGTGAGTTTGGTGTGGAAGCGAATGTTGGCGCGCCTCAGGTTGCTTATAGAGAAGCGATTAAAAAGCTTGTCGAAGTGGAAGGGAAGTTTGTCAAGCAGTCTGGGGGTAGGGGGCAGTATGGTCACGTATGGCTCAAGATGGAACCCAATGAAGCAGGGAAAGGATTTGAATTTGTGGATGAAATCAAGGGCGGGGTGGTGCCAAGAGAGTATATTCCCGCTGTGGAGAAGGGTTTGCAAGAAACGCTGCCTAATGGTATATTGGCGGGTTTTCCGGTTGTTGACGTTAAGGTCACTCTTTTTGATGGTTCGTATCACGATGTGGACTCTAACGAAAATGCGTTCAAAATGGCGGCATCAATAGCCTTTAAAGATGGAATGAGAAAAGCCAATCCTGTTTTACTGGAACCGATGATGGCTGTAGAAGTGGAAACTCCGGAAGAATTTATGGGTAATGTGGTCGGTGATTTGTCATCTAGACGTGGGATGATACAGGGTATGGATGATGTGCCTGGTATGAAGGTGATTCGGGCCGAGGTGCCGTTGGCCGAGATGTTTGGATATTCAACCGCGTTAAGGTCAGCTACTCAGGGTAGGGCAACATATACAATGGAATTTAAGCATTACGCTGAGGCACCAAAGAATGTTGCTGAAGCAGTGATTAATAAGAAATGATATTTTTGGTGAAAGTGTAAAGGACAAGTCATGGCAAAGAGCAAATTTGAGCGTTCAAAACCGCACGTAAATGTAGGAAC
>CAZTCY010000159.1:0-3931 GCA_964612715.1 uncultured Nitrosomonas sp.
TTGCTCGCCGTGCTACGTCGAGGTGCGGGACATGCAGCGGGCGCACCTCATGGCGGCGCATGAGCGGTCGTCGCACCGATGGTGGCTGTCGGTGGCTGCTGCGGCCATAGTGGTCGTGGCGCTTGGGGCGTGGTGGCTGGCGACGGGTCGGACCCAGGCACCCGGCGGAAGTGGCGCGCCGGCAATCATGCAGGTGACGCTAGATCTGCGGCCCTATTCCGTTACGCGGAGTCCCACGGCACCTGACGCGCCACCGCCGCTCGAACTGCCGCGCGGGGTGGTGGAGTTGACACTACTGCTGCCAGTGGGCTCGGAACCTGGGCTCTACGACGTTCAGTTGCTCGACGCCGAACAGCGATCACTAGCGTCGGCTCAGGCCGAGGCGGCCATCCAAGATTTCGTCACAACGCTCTCTGTCAGGCTCGCCTTGAGCGAGGTGGCTGAGGGTAGCTATCGGATCGCGATTCGCAAGACAGGGGACAGCTGGCGCATCTATCCCCTCATCCTGCGCCGCCCCTGATTCCTCGCCGGTTTTCGGCAGCAGCCCTCGTCACTCGCCTTGCGTACTTGTTGTGGCTTCGCCGCCCGGGTCACCGAGTCCACATCTAGATTCCGTAGATCGCCCGCCTCTTGAGAAATGCCGCCTGCCCTCCTTCGAGTACGTCTTGGACAGCCCGCTTCGTCTGGGCACGATCGATCGCGCCCCTCTCGTACGTCTTGCCAACGCCACCATCCCGTCGCATCGGAAAGATGATCTCGGAGTCGCCGAGAACAGCAATATTCGCATTATGAGTGACGACGAAGACCTGCCTACGTTCCTTGATGAATCGCAACGTCCGCACAACGCTTGAGAATATGAAGGCGTTGTCGAGATCGTCTTCGGGCTGATCGATGATCAATGGGTCATTTGATTCGGCCAACAGAGCAATCGTGAGAAGAATGGTGTGCTTCTGGCCATCCGACAGCTCGGCGATTGGGATGTCCTTCTGAGGCTTGGTCTTCGTCAGAACCTTGATCACTGGTGCGGGAGGCTGTGGCGTTACCTCGAGACGGTGAAGATGCTCCAAACCACTGAACCGCTTGACGATCTCGTCAGCCCACTTGAGGCCAATATCCCCCAGGGTGCTAATCTCCTTCGCATCGCCGGCCTGAACGAGCTCCGCCAAGTCGAGTGGCGGCACGGACGTGCAGAGCTTCTCAATGTCTTTGTCCTGCATGAACGAGCCAGACATCACATCCGATACGAGCCGAACGAAGTCTGCCTTGATGCCCCCTCTCCGATAGAACAGGTACACCGAGTAGTCATCGATGGTTTTCTTAAAGGCCGCGTTGATCTCGGCCACCTGTGCCTTTCGGCGAGTCGTCAACGTGTCGCGAACCGTGGACAGCTTCATGATCAGCTCGGCGCGCTTCTCTCTCGCAGCCGTGAGTTGTGGCTTCTTCGCTTTCAGCTTGGTCAGGTCGCCTGTCAGTTGCTTGCGCTGGGCGATGAGCGAGCTGAGCTGCGCTATGCTGCCAGACAAGCCTTTATCCCGAAGCTCGTCCAGTTTTGCAGAGATGCGAGCGTCCCACTTTACATGTCGCTCGGCGACTGGGGTCAATGCGTTCGTGAGGGATGATGCCGCGGAGCCCAGCCTCGCGCCAATGCGCTTCTCCTCTTCGGCGAGCCATGCGTTGAGATCGTTGACGACGCCCTCCGCCGCAGCGAACGCGGCGGCTGTCGTCGGGTCCGGAGTGAACTCGCCAGCCGTTCGCCTGAGAGACTGGTAATCCCGCTTGAGAATGTCGAGAGTGACGCCGAGTCGGTACTCCCTTGCTAGGGATTCGAGCGTTTCGATAAACGCTCTCTCTGCACCGAGTTGCCCTTGAGCAGCTGCCACGTCCTTGAGGCGTCCCTGCTCGGCAGCCTTCAGCTTCTGGTCGATCTCCTGAGCCTGCTTCTCCTTCACGCCGATCTGCAATGCGCCGGATTCGAGGGGCTTCAGCTGCGCGCTGTTGTGTTCCAGCTCTTGGACGAGGGCGTCTTCCTCGGCACGAGCGTCGCTCAGCTCGATGTGCTGATCCAAGAAGTCCTGAAGCAGCTCTGGGTTCTTCATGGGATCCTTGGCAACTTCGGTCAGGTGGCCCTGCTTGTAGAATTCGACACGGAAGTTGCCCTTGCAGTCGACATCGTTTCCGTGCTGGTCTTCGGCCGTGACCGTCCAGCTACCAGCACGCTGGCGCTCATACCTATACCGAACGCCGTTTGCGTCTTCGCAAAGAACGACTGTGGAATCAGCGCAGTTGGCGTCCTTCTCGAAGGCGTTGTGGGCGCCGACAGCGTAGCCGAGCGCCTGTATAACGGTAGATTTGCCAGTGCCACGTCCTCCAATGAAGCAATTGAGATTCGGGCTAAACCGGTAGCAACCGCCATCAACAAAGCCTCCGAAGAGCTGGAGGCCCAGAAGGCGTGGAATAGATGGCGGCACTGTCGATGCGACACGCACGCGAGCTTCTGAATCAATCAGCGCCGTGCGAAATCCATCGAACGACAGTCCGCTCATCTTGTAGCGGGTCAGTGGCGCGGTCTTGATGAAAGTGTCAAGGGAGTGCGCGTCTGAGTTTTGGACGGCTGCGAGTCGGGCAACGCCCATCTCCGGAGCATTGCGGCCGTCAAGAATCGCCCGTCGTTGGCCGGCGGCGTCGCTGCCATCGTCCTCCGGCGAGAACCATGAGAGATGTGCCGCGTCGTCGAAATCGAGCCCGTAAAGGCCTTCTGAAACAATGATGTCTCGCTTCCAGTTGGGATAGCCGTCCGCGAGTGTTTCGAATCCGGTCTTGTCACGGTCGATGTGGGCCGCGATCGAGATTGCCCCGAGGTCATGTGCTACCGAGATGACGTCTGCCATTGATCGAGACGTGTGGGTGTCGCGGCCTCCCTTAACGCCCTTGAGGTCAATCTTCGCCAGTATCGTCCCTATGACGTCGGGAGTCGCCGGGTCGCAGTAGACCAGGAGGTGACCGTGGGCGGTTGTGATCTCGACACCTGGCAAGACCAGGAGGCGGTCAGCGAACTGTGCAGCATACTCGAGGCTTTTGACGACCTGTCCGTCGTTGTTGTGATCCGTCACCGATAGAAGACCAATACCCTTCGCGAGAGCCGCATCAACAATTGCCTCCACCGTCATCGCCGGATCTTTGACATCTGACGAGTGCCCGTAGCTGTGCACATGAAGATCGGCGCCCACAAACGTGGCGCCACCGTCCTGCTGTTGAATCGCGTCGAGACCCTTGAGCATGGCACCTCAGCCGTAAAGAGAGGAGGTTATGGTGGACTGTCAAGGGTTCACGCGCAAGATCTGGGATGCGGGCAATCACCTCAGCGGTCTGTGATTTCTGCAACACCGGGCGGTTCTGTGCATTGTGCCCGCAGGGCAACAATGGTGCCTGGGGGAGTGAGCCGGGCGCGCGGTGGAGTGCGATTCGCCGAGCGGTGCTCTTCGTCGCCTGAGCGGGCCGGAACAAAGAGGCTGTGTCTATTGGCGGGCGCGGGCAATCTCTGTTTCGGCGCGGCGGAGTTGATTGTCATCACCACGCGATAGCGCCTCGGCGGATAGCGCTTCTTCTACATCGGGCGTGACCCCCTTGCCTTCGAGGTTCGTCCCATTCCACGTGTAGTACGCGGCCACCGGAAGCGCCACACGATAGCCATAGCCCGCCTTAAACCCGCTGGTGGCCACGAGACGGCCAGGCGTCTTTGTACCCACCACTATGGCGAGGCCGAGTTCCGACGCGAACGCCGCAACCATCTCCGCTGCGCTTGCCGAATGCTCGTTCACCAGCAACGCTGTGCAGCCATGGTGCCGCTGTACCCCGAGCGCCTCCGTAAAGATCGCGACGGATCGCTTCGCCCGAGCGAACCTGATTGCCAACGGAAGGACGCCCAGCTTCG
>CAZTCY010000160.1:0-3903 GCA_964612715.1 uncultured Nitrosomonas sp.
TAACCGGTTCAAGTGCAATTGGTTATGGTAGCGGAAAAAAGGCTGGAAGGCTACAAGGCTACAAGGCTACGAGGAGAAGCCGGAGCCCCGGGGCTTCAGCCCCGGGGGGCAGGCGACAAGGCGCAAGACCGCAAGCCGCCGAGCGGAGGGGTAGCCGGCAGACCTCGACTCGACGGGACGGGTAGCGAGGGGACCACCGCCGCCCCCGAAACGACCGAGCGGACAGGGCTCCGTCTCGGCCCGACCGTCCTGAGTCGGGCACAGTTCGTGCTCGATGTCCGGCATGAGCCGGGATCCCGAGAAACTCCGGGCCTTTCAGAAGGCCGACGACCTGATACTCGATCTGTACCGGGTCACCAGCGACATGCCCGTTGCCGAGCGTTATGGGCTCCAGGCCCAACTCCGCAGAGCTGCCGTCTCGGTGCCGACCAACATCGTCGAGGGCTCCAGCCGCCGCTCGACAGGCGACTACTGCCGTTTTCTCGAACTGGCCCGCGGTTCGGCCTCCGAGTGCGCCTACCTGCTGCAACTGGCCCATCGTCTCGGATACGTCCCCGAGGGGGCGCTCGGTCTCTCCCGCGACTACGAGGGCGTGTCGGTCGCCCTCTACAAGGCCATCTCGACCCTGCGCGCGGCCTCATCCCCGTAGGCCGCCTCGTCGCCTTGTCGCCTTGTCGCCTCCATCCCCACCTCTCCCCTTGCACTTCTACAAAACACAGCGTATCGTGTGCCTACTTCTGTAGAAGCGAAAGGGAAATATCATGCCGCCGGAGCGACTCAGCCTGCCACAGGGCACATTGGATCTACTGATCCTCAAAATCCTGGCGCTTGGCCCAGAAAACGGCTGGGCCATTTCCGAACGGATTCAGCAGATGACCGGTGACGTGCTCCAGGTGCCGCAGGGTTCGTTGTATCCAGCCCTGCACCGCCTCGAACGCAAGGGCGTCATCGAAGCGTCGTGGCAGACGACGGAGCACAATCGCCGGGCCAAGTACTACGTGCTCACGCCCGCCGGTGAGCGCCGGCTCTCGGCGGAGCTCGCCTCGTGGACCCGACTGACCAGTGCACTGAACGCCGTCCTCGGCACGGCGTGAAAAGGACGTCATGCTGCGCGACCTCGTCTACCGGCTGCGGGCAATGCTCCGTCGACACACCGTCGAGCGCGAGTTGAACGACGAGCTGCAGTTCCACCTCGATCGACAGACCGCGAAGCACGAACGTGCGGGCCTGGCGAAAGACGATGCCCGGCGCAGGGCGCGTGGTGAACTCGGCTTGGAACAGGTGAAAGAAGCCTGCCGGGATGCCTGGGCCACGCGCGCGTTTCACGAGACCATCCGCGACGTCCGCTATGCCTTGCGTCTCTGTCGGAGGCACAAGGTCGGCGTTGCGACCGCGGTCGTTGCGCTCGCGCTTGGCCTCGGCGTCACCACCGCCGTCGTCGGGATGGTCGACGTCCTGCTCTTCAAGCCGCCCGCGGGAGTTCGCGAGCCCGATCGGGTGCTCTCACTGGGCTTTGCCCGTCAGGCTGAAGGCGAGACCGACGCCTTCTATCCAATGGCATGGTCGCAGTTCGAGGAAGTTCGGATCGCACAGACGGCCTTCTCGTCGATCGGCGGTTTCGTCAAGTCCGAGATGCCGATCAGCACCGCGGCACATGGCGCCGACCGCGTAACGGTCGAGGTCGTGACCGGCGAATACTTTCGGCTGCTGGGCGTCCTGCCACCGCTCGGTCGAGGTCTCGATACCCACGACGATGAGCCGGGTGCGCCGCCGGTCGTCGTGCTCAGCCATGGCTATTGGCAACGGGCCTTCAACGCCGATCCGGGCGTCATCGGCACAACATTCCTGGTCCGCGGCCATCCCGTCACCGTCATCGGCGTCGCGCCTCGAGCGTTCGCCGGCCTGCAGTACGAGTTCCTTCCTGACCCGGCGTTCTGGCTGACACTGCGAGCGCACGCGGCCATTACCGGCAGTCAACGCCTGACAGGCCGGTTCCCGTTTCTGTATGCCATTGGACGGCTCGCAGACGACGTGTCGCTCGAAGAAGCACGCGCGCAGATGGCGGTGATCATGCAATCCGTCACGGTGCTGCCGACCGACCCCTTTGCATTCGACGCCCTCAACGTGACGCCGGTCCATCGCATTGGGCAACCACGGGTCGAGGCCCGGTTCAGCCAGTTGTTCCGCGTGCTCCTCGTGGTGTCCGGGCTGGTCCTGCTGGCCGCGGTGTTCAACGTGACCAATCTGCTGCTGGCACAGGGCACGGCGCGCACCAGGGAGATTGCCATTCGGTTGGCGATGGGGGCCACACGCGGCGCGGTCGTGCGCCTGCTCCTCGTCGAAGCACTGTTGATCGGCGGCATGGCCGGGGCGCTGGCCAGCGTGGCCACGTTCGTCTTCGGCCGGGCGTTCACGAATCTGGGCAGGCTCTCCTCACTTCAGAATGTCTCGGTTCGGTTGGAGCCCGACGTCCGACTTGTCGCCGTCGGTATCGGCCTGACGCTGATCACGACGCTCGTATTCGGAGCCGTCACGGCATTCTGGATCTCGCGCCGAGGCACACGCGCCGGCCTGACGTTCACCGGTACGGTGACCCATGGCCGAGCGTTTCTGCCGTTCGCCCGCCAGGGTTTCATCCTCGCGCAGGCGGCATTCGCGCTGCTGCTGGGCGGCACGGCCCTGCTCTACATGGACAGCCTGCGCAAGCTTCAGGACGTGCCGCTGGGATTCAATCCCGACCACATCCTGCTCGCACGTGTGGATCCGTATGCGTTGACGCCAGACGAAGGCTCGCGATTCTACGACGCACTCATGCCGGCGTTGACCGAGCTGCCGGGCGTGATCGCGGTGGGGAGTCACTACTGGCAGCCGCTGTCAGGCGTCGCTGGCAACGTGGAGCTCCAGATCCCAGGGGATCGTCCGGACTTTCGAAACGTGCCTCGATCGAGTGTGGGCGACGGATTCTTCAAAGCCTACGACGTCCCGTTCGTCGCAGGACGAGACTTCAGCACCGACGACGACTTCCGCGCGGGCATCATCGTCAACGACCTCCTGGCCGAGCAGCTCTGGCCGGGACAGGCGGCCCCAGGGCGCATCCTCACGACGCAGAACACCGGGGGCAGCGATCGCGTGGAACGGACGGTGCTCGGCGTCGTCAAGTTCGATCGCTGCATTCATCTGGCCGCTGCGCCAGGGCCGTGTGCGTTCACCCCTGTGACCTACACCAACGGCGGCACACGTCTGGCCATCCGTACGGAGGGATCACCACAATTTTCGCTCGACCAGATCCGCGCGACGATCACCGCGCTGGATCGCCGAATCGTCGTGGAGGAAGTACGCACGTTCGCGGACTTCCTGCGAGATCACATGGTGCGGGAACGGACGTCCGTGCAGCTCATGAGCGTGCTGGCCGTCCTGGGACTCGTGCTCGTCGGCACCGGGTGTGCCGCGCTGTTTGCGAGCCTCGTGGCCGAGCGACGCAGTGAGCTGGCGCTTCGCATGGCGCTCGGCGCCACAGCGGGCCAACTCGTGCGAGGCGTCCTGCGCCGCAGCCTGCTGCTGGGCGCCACCGGGGTGATCGGCGGCAGTGTCGCCGCCGCGCTCCTGCACTCGGCTCTCCAGGAACGGCTGTTCGAGACAGGCCCGATCGATTGGCGCCTGCTCGCAGTCGCCGGTCTCGGCGTCCTGCTCGTCGCCGTGGCCGCAACCTGCATTCCCGCGCGCCGGGTCCTGCGCATCGATCCGGCGGAAGTGTTGAAGGAAGAAAGCTTCGGCTGACCGGTGCCGCGGCCGCGTCGCCTTGTCGCCTCGTCGCCTCGTCGCCTTGCCGCCTTGCCCCCCTCAAACGCTCTTCAGCACATGCCCCAGCTTTTCCTTCTTGGTCTTCAGATACCGGCGCGTGAA
>CAZTCY010000161.1:0-3860 GCA_964612715.1 uncultured Nitrosomonas sp.
TTCAATTTTGCCTTGCATTACCCCCCTTGATCGAGATCTTGAACAGGTTCTGAGGGGTATGCGTGTCACAGTCGATATGACCTTGAAGCAAATTGGTGCGTGCCGCACAGCGTCGGTGAAATTCTCGCCGGCTTTACCCTTATTTTGAGCACAAAAATATCACGCAGGTACTGCGTTACGCCATATAGCGTGCAGAAGAACGCAGCCATATTGGCTTTCTCATAAAAAACTGCTCATCGACATAAATTTGTCACCGCGTTGGGTTGATTTACACGGGTTTTGACACTGCCATCTTACCGATGAAATTGAACGCAAGATTTTTTAATCTGCTGTCAGAAAATAAATTTAATTACCCAACTTAACCTGCAGATCGACATCTTTAACACCATCAACCATCCAGGAAAGCATGTTTATTCGCGTAATCTGATCTTGATTCGTCGCAGTCCCTGTTAATAAGACTTTACCCTCATCAACTTTGATGTCGATATTACTGCCCTGTAGTGCGGAATCTGTATTTATCGCATACGATATTCTCGCATAAATCGTTGAATCATCATAAGCGACACCTGTTGGTGCTTCAATCCAGGATTCATGGGTTCTTTCAGCGTAATTTCCACATCCGCTCAAGATGAATAGTGTGATAACCAGAAGAATGAGAATTAATAAATTGTACCGACTGAACATGATGTTACTTCCTATCGAATTTGTCTTGACCTTTGAAATAATTCGAGAACTAGATTTATTATTCTGATGGTAATGCATTACACCGAGAAATTATCTTAATAGAAATCATTTAATATTGGATGATCAATAAAAGTGCAGCGTATTGATCATCCAATATTTATAAAGACAATCCACCAAATGGTAAATGAAGACAGATTAATCAGAATCTCTCGGACTGGTATCAAAATCACCCGGATCGTATGCAGATGGTGTCGGTTTGTCCATTAAGTGCCCGTCAGGGGTTCGTCTTGGTTCACCACATGCACTTAAAGCAAAGATTGCGAAAATAATTAACAACAAAGAATATTTCATACTCTATCTCCTTTTTAAAATTACGCGATATAAAAAATCAAATCGATACTTATCCCGGAAAAAAAGCAGATTCCCAGAAAACTGCCTATCGTATGTTGACATTGATCAAAATTGTTCGGTTTTGTATTTCATGCTTCATTGCAGGATATTTAATGTTTTGAGTGAATGCAATCGAACACAAACCTGGTTCACGAGATCATCAGCCAAACAGTCAAATTCAATGACACCATATTTCCGCATTATACTGCGTAACCAGGTCAATTGTCGCTTTGCAAGCTGCCGAGTTGCAGCGACACCTTTGTCGTGCAGCTCTTTTAAAGTAATTTCCTGGTTAAGATAAAGGCATGTCTGACGATAACCGACGCAACGCATGGAAGGCAGTCCAGGATGGATTGCGAATTGTTTATGAATCAATGACACTTCTTCTATCAATCCCTGATTCAGCATATTTTCAAAACGGGAAGCAATTCGCTGATGCAGTTGACTACGATCGGAGGGCTGCAAGGTCAGGAAAATAATGTGATAAGGTAAGGAACAATTTCGTGGGGACATCAGCATTTCAGACATCGGACGATTCGTTATCAGACATACTTCCAAAGCACGCTGAATGCGCTGAGTATCATTTTGTTGGATGCGTTCTGCTATTTCTGGATCTAATTCGCGAAGCCTCGCATGCATGGCTGGCCACCCCAAATCTTCCGCTTCACTTTCAATGGATTGACGCAGCTTGTTGTCCGCAGGCGGTAAATCAGAAAGCCCTTCCAGTAGCGCCTGAAAATAAAGCATGGTGCCGCCCACCAATAATGGAATGTTGCCTCGCTGGGTAATTTCGTGCATCACCGTAAGCGCATCTTCCCGGAATTGCGCCGCGGAATAACTTTCAGTTGGATCAAGTATATTAATAAGATGGTGCGGCGTTCTATCCAGTGTTATCTGATCGGGTTTAGCCGTGCCAATGTTCATAAAACGATAGACCTGAGCAGAGTCTACGCTGACTATTTCAACTGGAAACCGTTTGGCAATTTCCAGAGCCACATGGCTTTTGCCACTTGCAGTGGGCCCCATCAGAAATATAGCGGATGGCAGCTCATTTTTTACGCTGCCGTTCATATCATTTACTGTTGTGTCAGATGTTTTATCATTCATGGATTGAAATGATAAAATCAAAGAATTAATAAACTCAAACTGTTCCTTTGTTACCTGGTTATGAAACAACGTATTGTTAACTGTCCTCAGTGTGGTAAGTCCGTTTCATGGGATTTAAATAACACATTTCGCCCCTTTTGTTCTGAACGTTGCAAGACTATGGACCTTGCCCAATGGGCACAAGAATCCTATCGCATACGGCAATCAGAACACAAAACAGAAAATAAAGATTAATAATCCCATAATGATGAAAAATGAAAATATGCGCTTAGCTCTTATAGTTCATTGATCCCTCGCATTATCGCTATGCCATGCGCGCCCATTTCCTGAGCCGTTGTCAGGTCGTTATAGGTCATGCCACCCAGCGCATAAACCGGTAATGAATAATTACGGATCAAAGCGGCAAATTTCTGCCACCCTAATGGCTTGGTGTCTGTATGACTCAGTGTCGGATAAACCGGGCCAAGCACAACAAAATCAAGCCCTAATGCTTCCGCTTGATTAAGCTCTTCAGCATTATGACAGGAAGCGCCACACCAACCGAATTCAGACTCAGGACGCACAGTGAGTGCCATGAGCTGAGCGGAGGACAAGTGGATACCATCAGCAGCACTTGATTTGTGTAGGCACGTTTCATTGTTAATCAGAACCTGTGCTCCAAAACTTTGTGCGAGTGAAATAATCTGTTCGGTAAAATTCTGGAGCAGCAGTCTGTCCATTGTTTTTTCACGGATCTGTATTAAACGCAATCCATTTTGCAATGCCTGCCTTATTTGTTGTACCGATGTTTCAACACCCACCGCTGAGGCATGCGTTATGGCATAGATGGGTGGCAACATCAATGCACGCAACACGGGGGCGTTTGCGGGTAACATGGGTGCAACGCTAACATTGCTGGGTGACTGCCACGACAGTAATTGACTTTCACGTCCATAGGGATTGCCATACCATTCTGTGATTCGATAAAAGTGCAATTTTACAGTGGCATGAGGGTAGGAAAATACGCGTGTAATCCAGGGGGTAGCCTTGATAATCTGTATGCCCAGTTCTTCTTGCAATTCCCGGTCGAGCGCATGAAGCGGTGCCTCATCCGCTTCAATCTTGCCACCGGGAAATTCCCAGTAGCCTGAATAGGGCTTCCCTTCCGGACGGCAAGTCAACAGAAAATTTCCATCGGGCCTGACAATTACAGCAGCGGCTACTTCAACGATGGATGATGCTTCCATTGGTTTAAAAATAAGTTGAATACGTTAATTGAGCGACTTTTGTCGTCCTGCAAAATCTCTTGCAAACTGCCAGGCAACCCGTCCGCTGCGCGACCCTCGCTCCAATGCCCACTGCAGGGACTCTTGTCTTATTTCGGATGTCATTTCTGCAATGCCGAAAGCCATCAACCAGTACCGTACAATGCTTAAGTATTGTTCTTGATCAAAAGGATAAAATGAAATCCACAAGCCAAAACGCTCTGAGAGGGAAATTTTCTCTTCTATCGCTTCGCTTGGGTGTATTTCCCCACCTGAATGACGTGTTGCGAGGTTATCACGCATATACTCCGGTACCATGTGCCGCCGGTTTGAGGTGGCATAAATCAATACGTTTTCAGAAACCGTGGCAAGAGAACCATCTAGGACTACTTTGAGTGCCTTATAACCCGGATCATCAGATTCAAAAGACAAATC
>CAZTCY010000162.1:0-3846 GCA_964612715.1 uncultured Nitrosomonas sp.
GCACCGGATTTTGATTCCGGCATTCGTAGGTTCGATCCCTACCTCCCCAGCCAGTTGTTTTTTACAGGCTTTTTCAAAAAACGCCTGAATATGAATTGCATTCAGCCCATTGGAATCAGTGATAAGCGATATTGAAATGGTATCATTCGTCATGTCAGGATCAGCGCGTGTTCCTGGTTTTCCAGCCAATTTGTCAATCTAAATAATAATGTCTTACGACAGTTTGATGGTTTTTACCGGTACGGCCAACCCTAAACTGGCCCATGATGTCGTCAGGCATCTGAACATTCATCTCGGACGCGCGATTGTCGGGCGCTTCAGTGACGGTGAAGTGATGGTGGAAATTCTGGAGAACGTCCGTGGTAAGGATGTTTTTGTTCTACAGTCGACATGCGCGCCAACAAACGACAGCCTGATGGAAATTTTGGTTATGGTGGACGCGCTAAAGCGTGCATCTGCCAGCAGAATTACAGCGGCCATACCGTATTTCGGTTATGCACGTCAGGACAGGCGTCCGCGCTCGGTACGTGTACCTATTTCCGCTAAGGTTGTGGCGAATATGCTGACGACTGTCGGGGTAGACCGTGTATTGACCATGGATTTACATTCTGACCAGATTCAGGGTTTTTTTGATATTCCTGTCGACAATGTTTACGGTATGCCCATATTGCTTGGCGATGTCTGGAAACACGATTATCAGGATCTCGTCGTGGTGTCTCCGGATGTTGGTGGTGTCGTGCGCGCAAGACACATGGCCAAACGCCTGGAATGCGAACTGGCCATTATCGATAAACGCCGTCCCAGGCCGAACGAAGCCAAGATCATGAATATCATCGGTGAAGTGAAAGGACGTACCTGCGTTATCATTGATGATCTGGTAGATACAGCCAATACGCTGTGTAAAGCCGCCGATGCCTTAAAGGAAGAAGGTGCCAAAGCGGTAATCGCTTATTCAACACATCCTGTGTTATCAGGTGCTGCGGTTGAGCGCATCAACAATTCCAATCTGGACAAGCTTGTCGTGACCGATACCATACCGTTGCGCGAAGACGCCATGACGTGCGATAAAATCTGCCAGCTGAGTATTGCAGGTCTGCTTGCCGAGACAATGGTGCGTATCAGTAATGAAAGTTCGCTCAGTTCATTATTCATGGAATGACCGGAAAATTTTTTATTAATCGATTTGTTTGGTCGCGAACAAATCATCACTGTGGAGAAATAATCAATGAAAATTGAAGTCAGCGCTGAAAAGCGTACATTGCAGGGAAAAGGTGCGAGCCGCCGCCTGCGGCGTCTGGATAAAACACCCGGAATCATTTATGGCGGAAATGGCGAACCACAATCTGTCGAACTGGATCATAACGATCTCTACCACAAACTTAAGCTGGAAGCCTTTCATGCGTCGATTCTGACACTGAATGTCGGTGGCAGTAAGGAACAGGTATTATTGCGCGATATACAAATGCATCCTTACAAGCCGATAGTATTGCACGTGGATTTTCAGCGCGTCGACCCGAACAAGAAAATCCATATGAAAGTGCCGCTGCATTTTATCAATGCCGATATTGCGCCGGGCGTTAAAACATCGGGCGGGATTGTCAGTCATGTGCTGACCGAAATCGATGTCACCTGTTTGCCCAAAGATCTGCCGGAATTTATTACGGTCGATCTGAAAGATCTTGTGGCCGGGCATACTATTCATCTGAGTGAGCTGGTCTTGCCCGATAACGTTGAAATTACGGCACTAACCAAAGGCGATGATCAGGCTGTAACAGCAATCGCCATACCACGTTCAGCACTGGCCGGTGGCTCAACGGAAGAAGGTGCGGCTGGATAACAAACAAACTTTCGGTTGTGCGGAATCGTCAAAAATCTGCTGGATCATCCGTTTCATCCGGAGCCAGCAGATTTTTGTTATGTAATGCATGCTTTAAATCTTGTTGATTCCTATGAAACTGATCGTCGGCCTGGGTAATCCGGGAAAAGAATATGAAAATACGCGCCATAACGCGGGGTTCCACTGGGTTGATAGTCTGGCCGACCAACTCAATCTGACATTGCGGCTGGAAACGCGTTTTTATGGATTATGCGCCCGAGCCAGCCTGGGGGATGTCGACTTATGGCTGCTGGAACCCCAAACCTATATGAATCGCAGCGGGCATTCTGTTGCTGCACTTTGTCAATTCTATAAAATCCAGCCTGATGAAATCATTGTGGTGCATGATGAACTGGATTTACTGCCAGGTGTGGCGAAACTCAAATGGAGCGGTGGACTGGGCGGGCATAACGGCCTTAAGGATATCACTGCGCAACTCGGCACAAAAGACTTCTGGCGGTTGCGCATCGGTGTCGGTCATCCGGGACATCGCGATGCGGTTGTCCGTTTTGTACTGCATCCGCCCGGTAAGGAAGAAGCTGCACTGATTCACGAAGCCATAGACCGCAGCCTGCAGGTTTGGCCGTTGATGGCGAAAGGTGATTTTCAGTCAGCGATGCTGAAACTGCACACGCAATAAATCAAATTTCTTCAACTGATCTGATTATAAAGCAGAAAAAAATCCAAATGAGCATCCTATCATGAGTCTGAAGTGCGGTATTGTCGGTCTCCCGAATGTTGGCAAATCAACGTTATTCAATGCCCTGACCAAGGCAGGCATTGCGGCGGAAAACTATCCTTTTTGCACGATTGATCCCAATGTCGGTATCGTCGAAGTACCTGATCCGCGTCTCCGTAAACTGGCTGAAATTGTCAAACCGGAAAAAATACAACCGGCTATTGTTGAGTTCGTCGATATCGCGGGACTGGTCGCGGGCGCTTCGAAAGGTGAAGGGCTGGGTAATAAATTCCTGGCCAATATCCGCGAAACGGATGGCATCGTGAACATGGTGCGCTGTTTTGCCAACGATAATGTCGTGCACGTGGCAGGCAAGGTCGATCCGGTTTCTGATATTGAAGTCATCCAGACGGAACTCGTACTGGCCGATATGGCGACCGTGGAAAAAGCACTGCAGCGCGAATCCAAAGTAGCCAAATCCGGTAACAAGGATGCGATCAAATTATGCGGTTTTCTGGAAGCGGTTCTGGCGCATCTGGATCAGGGAAAACCGGCGCGTTCGATGGCCATGGATGAGGATCAGCAGGTGCTGCTCAGGCCTTTGTGTCTGTTGACCGCCAAACCGGCGATTTATGTTGCCAATGTCGATGACAGCGGTTTTGAAAACAATCCGTTGCTGGACAGAGTCAGGGAATACGCTGCCACTGAGAATGCGCCGGTTGTTGCCATCTGCGCTGCGCTGGAATCTGAAATTGCCGAACTGTCTGATGAAGATAAAAAAGTTTTCCTGGAAGACATCGGTCTGGCGGAACCCGGGCTCAATCGGCTCGTGCGTGCGGCGTATGATTTATTGGGATTGCAGACTTATTTTACTGCAGGCGTGAAAGAAGTTCGTGCGTGGACCATACATAAAGGCAATACCGCACCGCAGGCGGCGGGCGTCATCCATACCGATTTTGAGAAAGGCTTCATCCGTGCCGAAGTCATCAGCTATGATGACTTCATCGTCTGCAACGGCGAGCAAGGGGCCAAGGAAGCCGGAAAAATGCGGCTGGAAGGCAAGGACTATATCGTCAGGGATGGCGATGTGATGCATTTCCGGTTTAACGTCTGACGATTTTTTCGGAACTCAGGAGTGTTCGGTAGCGCTCTGTGGACTGAGCAGGACTCTTGAAATCAAGGGCTTGCCAAACAATGCGGTCTACTGAACGTTCCTATTGTTCATCGAGGTCCGGAAAATTCGGGGGTAGTGTTTGGGGGTACTCGTGTTCAACCGTGGGGGTACTTTTCC
>CAZTCY010000163.1:0-3721 GCA_964612715.1 uncultured Nitrosomonas sp.
CTGAGGTGCAGGTCCTCGTCGAACGCCTGCGGCGCACGGAAGCCACGCGCGACCGACCCGCGAATGTTCAGCACGTCCGCCGGTGAGATCTTCAGCGCCACTCGCGGCGACGCGATGATGCGATCCACCGCCGAGTGCCTGTCGGCGCGCACGCCGTAGACGAGTTCCCACCCCGGGGCGAACGCCCAGGCGTCCTGCGCGTACAGACCCACATTGCGATAGATCGCGTCGGTGAGCCGATCGTAGGCCGGCTGGACGTCGCGCAGATCCTCCCACGTGGCCTGCCCTCCCCACGTGAGCGTGTGGCGGCCGATGTACTGGTTCACCTGCGAATCGCCGACGACGAGCACGTTGTCGGTCACGCCGTACGCATCGGGATCGCGGCCCGTGCCGTAGTAGCTGTCGCGATGCGTGTCGGCGACGGCGAGCGTGACGCGATAGTCGATCGACGGATTGATGCTGTGGAACCACGTCGTGCTCGCGCCGATCCGTCGCGTGTCGATCCATTCCGCGATGGTGGCCTGGTCCGGTGGCAGGCGCAGCAGATCGCCGCCACGGCGATCCTCGCTCAGCACGGTGACCTCGCCGCTCAACTTGCCGCGACCGTTCAGCATGTAGTGGCTCGCGCGGCCGCCGCCAGCGCGCAACGCGCGCCGCGACACCTCGGTGTAGCCGTCGCCAGACACGTCGAGCGGCTTCACCTCGTCCACCTGGAAGAACACCATGCCGTTGGACCGCTGATCGCCGGCCACCCAGTCGAACGAGCCGCTGTTGGAATAGTTCGGCAAGCCGCGCGACACGTCGACGCGCGCCTCGAAGAGGCCACCCCGCCGAGACGGTTCGCGCGAGATCACGTTGACCACGCCGCCCACCGCGCCAGACCCGTAGAGCGCCGAGCCGCCACCCTTCACGATCTCGATGCGATCGATCAGGCGCTGCGGGATGTGCTCGATCCCGTAGACCTGTGCGAGCGACGAGACCACGGGCTGACCGTCCATCAGGATCTGCGTGTACGGCCCTTCGAGGCCGAGCAGACGGATTTGCGAGAAGTTGCAGTTCTGGCAGTTGGATTCCACGCGTACACCGGTCGTGTACTCGACGGCATCGGCAAGCGTTCGCGCACCAATCGCACGCATCAGCGCCTTGTCGACCACCTCCGTGCGCACCGGCGTGTCCTGAAGGCGACGGCTCGTCCGTGTGGACGTCACCACCACATCGTCGCGGAAGCCCGCGGGTTCGAGTACGACGTCGAGCGGCGGCAGCACGCCGGCGGCGGGCAGGTCAACGGTTCGCGTGTCGGACCGGAACCCCGTCAGCGATACGGTGACCACCACATGACCGCCGGGTGGCAGCCCCTTCAGGCAGAAGTGCCCCACATCGTCAGCAACGGTCATCCCACCCGGAGTGGCCAGGACTGTCGTTCCGGGAAGCGGAAGGCCGGTGGAGTCGACCACCCGTCCCTGTACCGGGCACGTCTCGCCAGCCGCCCGGGGCTGCGCAACAGCCGCGCTGCCGGCGCCGCCGAGCAGGACGAGGCCGAACGCCACCGAGGAGATACGGCTCAGCCGGCGCGACCTCTGGTTTCCCAGCCCGGAACTTTTAATTTTGAACACTCAAAATTAATACACCGAACCGTCGAAGTCTGCAAGGTTCCTGCTTCTGCCGTCACCCTCTCAATGTCGCGCCGCCGTCGACGTACAGGTCAGCCATCGTCACGTGCGAGGCACGGTCGGAGAGGAGGTACAGGACCGCGTCGGCGACCTGCGAGGGTTCGGCGATGCGGCCGAGCGGGATGCCGGTACGGAACCCTTCGAGCGAGCCGCGGATCACGTCCTGCTCGGTGGCGCCGCGCTCCCACATCGCCGTCTGCATCGGCGTGCGCGTGGATCCGGGCGAGACGACGTTACAGCGGATGCCGGCGTCGGCCAGTTCCAGGCCGAGACACTTGGTGAACATCGACGCCGCGGCCTTCGATGCGGCATAGGCGGACATGCCGTGACGCGGAATGCCAGCCGCGTTCGAGCTCACCGTCACGATCGCACCACGTCGCCGCGGGCGCATGCGCTTCGCCGTGGCCTGCAGCAGGTTGAACACGCCTGTCGCGTTGACGTCCAGCACGCGACGCCACTCCGCCGGCGTCATCTCCACCACCGGACCAACGTGCAGCACGCCCGCCACGCTGACGACGAGATCGATTGAACCCCACTCACGCTCCACCCGATCGACGGCGCGATCGACAGCGGCGGCATCACTGATGTCCAGTGCGCCGGCGTGTACGCGATCGGCCGGCGTGAGATCGCCGACGCCTGTGAGATCGATGTCGAAGATCGCCACGCGCGCACCCTCGCGCAACAGCGCGCGCGCCACGGCCTTCCCGATGCCGCTCGCGCCGCCGGACACCACGGCGATCCGCCCTTCGAACTCCTCGGACATCGCTCCGCTGCTCCTTACGACTCGAGTGCGCGCGCGAGCACGCCTGCCACGAGACGCGCCTGATTCGGCGCGGTCATGTGCGCGTGCAGTGCGTCGACGTGGTGGACGTCCACACCGCCAACGTACGGCGCCCACTCGTCAGGGCTCGTCGACTGACCCACGTGCTCCCGATCGGCCATGAAGTGCACCAGTCTCGCACGCACGGGGGCGTGCTCGTGCCGTCGCACCAGTCTGTTGTTGTGCTGCACCACGCGCAGCACGCCCGACAGCGACGCGTCCGACAGCAGCCCGAGCGGATGCCCGCTCGCGCGCAGGCGCGCGATCACGTCCGCGCGCGTGAGTCCGTCGCCCTCGGCGGGATGCTCTCCGGCCATCAGGAGCAGTGCGCGCAACGCCATGGCCTCGGTGGCGTCGTTGCCGGTGCGCCACCGATCGCTCGGATACGAATCGAGCATGGCGAGCACGCCCACCGTCTCGCCCATCGCTTCCAGCCGTACCGCCATCGCGTGGGCGATGATGCCCCCGATCGACCAGCCGAGCAGATGGTACGGACCACGCGGCTGCGTCGCACGCACCTGGGTCACGTAATCGTCGGCCAACGCGTCGAGCGACTCGGCCAGCGGCGTGTCGCCGAGGCCACGCGCCTGGATGCCGAAGACCGCACGTTCGCCGCCGAGCAGACGCGCAAGCGTCAGGTAGCACCACGACAAGCCGCCGGCTGGATGGATGCAGAACAGCGCCTGGCGATCCTGCCGGCCGTCACTGAGGCGCACGAGCGGTGCCGTGTCGGTCTGCGACAGGCCGGACGCCGCCTCGCGCGACGCATCGAGATGCGCGGCCAGCGCGGTCACCGTCGGGTTGAGGAACAGGACGCTCAACTCGAGCGTCTCGTCGCCTGTCGCCTCGCGAAGGCGTCGCACGGCCTGTGCGGCGAGCAGCGAGTGTCCGCCGAGCGTGAAGAAGTCGGCGTCGGCGCTCACGGCCTCGAGGTCCAGCCTCAGGACATCGGCGAAGCACCCGGCGACGAGCCGTTCGCTCTCGGTCGACGGCGCCGGTCCGGCGATCGCCGGCCCCGACGGCTCAGGCAACTTCCGTAGATCGAGCTTGCCGTTGGCGGTGACAGGCCACTCCGTCACCGGCACGAACGCCGACGGTACCATCGCCTCGGGCACGCGCGCCGCCACTGCCTGTCGCCACACGCTCGCATCGAACGCCTGCTGTGGATCCGACGGGTGCACGTATGCGACGAGCATCGTTGTCCCGCGTGCGTCGCGCGCGACGACCACGG
>CAZTCY010000164.1:0-3621 GCA_964612715.1 uncultured Nitrosomonas sp.
TTCGTCCGCTCGAAGACGCCTTCCGCAACATCACCGCCGATCGCCGTTTCAACGCAGGGCTCATGTCCATCTTCAGCGTGCTGGCGATCGTCATCGGTGCGGCGGGCGTCTACGGTGTGCTGGCCTCCATCGTCGCGCAGCAGACGCGCGAGATGGCCGTGCGCGTGGCGCTCGGTGCCACGACCGGACGCATGGTCTCGAGCGTGATCGCCCAGGCGGGCCGGTATCTGGCCATCGGCCTCGTCGTCGGCCTGACCGTTGCGTGGTGGGCGTCGCAGGGGCTCGCGTCGATCCTCTACGACGTGCGCCCCTCCGACGTCAGCGTGTACGCGACCGTCGCCGGCGTGGTGATTGCCGTCGGCGTGCTGGCCGCGTGCCTCCCCGCCTGGCGCGCGAGTCGCGTCGATCCGATTCTCGCGTTGCGATCTGAGTGAGGAGCGACTCATGCCGTCACACTCCGGACCCTCGCGCCTGGCTCAATGGTGTCTGCGCGCGCTCATGCCGCGCGCGGAGGCCGATGCGGTGATTGGCGATCTGCATGAAGACGCAGGCGGTCACGGGCCGCTGTGGCACCAGGAACTGCGCGCGTGGCGACATGTGCTGGCATTCGCACCTTCCGTGATCGCCAGAGGTGGGCGGGTGTTCTGGCACATCGTCCGCGACGCGGCCCGGTCGCTGCGAACGGCGCCGGGCGCGACGGCCGGCATCATCCTCATCCTCACGCTCGGCATCTCAGCCGCGACGGTCACGTTCTCCGTCGTCGATACGGTCGTGCTGCGACCACTGCCGTTCGAGGACGACCACGAGCTGACGGTGGTCGAGGTGCGAAACATCGCTCCCTCTCCGTTTCCCATGAGATTGCTCAGCCCGTTCCACTACCTGACGATTCGGGAGCGTCTGACGACGGTTGACGCGATCGGGGCGGTGGGGCACACGAGCCGGATTGCACTCGACGCCGACGGAGGAGAGCCCGAGCCACTCGAAACGGTGCAGCTGACGGCGAGCGTGTTCGACGTGCTTCGTGTGCGCCCATTCATCGGCCAGGCGTTCACGGCCGATCACGAGGTCGACGGCAACCAGTACGTCGCCGTCATCAGCCACGACTTGTGGCAGCGGCGGTTCGGCGGCGATCCCTCCATCGTCGGTCGAACGACCGCCGCGATGCGTGCGATGACGTCGGACAGCGATACGGCTGGAGAACCGCTGACCGTGCTGGGCGTCATGCCGCGTGGCTTCGCGTATCCCATCTCCGTGGGGCGGGCGCCCGATGTCTGGATGCCGTATGTGATGACGCCAGACGAGCGGACCGGCGTGCAACCCGGACAGTACCTCCACGTGGTGGGCCGTCTTCGCACGGGCACGTCACTCGATGGCGCACAGTCCGAGGCGAGGTCCATCCCGGCGGCTCGGGACGCCAGGGATCAGGAGTCCGCTCGCGCGCGCCAGTTTCACATCGTTCCATTGAAAGACACACTCGTCGGCAACGTGCGGGGCTGGATGCTGCTCGTGCTCGGCGCGGTGACCGTCGTCATGCTGATCGCGTGCGTCAATGTCGCGAATCTCCAGCTCGTGCGCGCCACGCGTCGCGCACGCGAGCTGTCGATTCGCGCGGCTCTCGGTGCGACGCGACGGCAGCTCGTGGCGTCCCTGCTCGTCGAAAGCCTTCTGCTGTCGCTCATCGCCGCGGCGATCGCTATCGTCGTGGCCGTGTGGGGCATTCATGTGGCGAAGGCTGCGCTGCCGGCGGATCTCGTGCGTCTCACGGAGATCGGGCTCGACTTCCGCGTGCTCACGGCCACGATCGCCGCCGCGGTGGTCACCGGTGTGCTGTTCGGCGTGGTGCCGGCGTGGCAGGCCTCGCGCGAGGATCTGCTCGGACTTCTGAAGCAGAGTGCGATGACGATGGGCATCGGCCGCCGCAGATGGCGCGCGGCGTTCGTCGTCGCGGAGATCGCGTTCGTCAGCGTGCTGCTCGTTGGCGCCACGCTGATCATTACCAGCTTCATCCGGGTCACGGCTGCGGATCTCGGCTTCGATCGATCGAATCTGCTGTTCGTCGACGGCGACGCCGGCGTCGAGCCGGCTGAGACGTCGCTGGCGATCGAACGGCTCCAGACGCTGCCCGGCGTGGCGGCCGTGGGCGCGATCACACTTGGATCGCCACCGCTCGTCTCGGCGGGATTCCGCACCGGAGGCGCGACGGGGATGACCATCAACCCGGTGGACCATCCACCCGGCCCTGAGGCACTTGTGGCCGAGATTCGCAGCGTCTCGTCCGGGTACTTTGCCGCGGCCGGTATTCCGGTGGTCAGTGGCCGCGTGTTCGACGATGGCGACGTGGCGCGCGAAACGGCGATTGTCATCGACGAGCTCACCGCCGCGCGGTTGTTCGGGCAACGTGAGGCCGTGGGCGCCGAGGTGGTCCTGTCGACCAATAATCGACGCGCGGTCGTCGCGGTTGTCCGGCACGTGAGCTTAAGAGGCCCGGAGCAGACGTCGGGACCGCAGATTTATGTGCCGGCCAGGGTCGATCGAGGCCGATTCAACTTCCTCGTGCGCACGTCGGCCCCGCCCGAGACGGTCATCCCCGCGATCCGCGCCGCGTTTCCTGACGCGGTCACGACCGGCGCACGCGCGCTCCAGATCCGTCCACTCGAAGACGCGTTCCGCAACATCACTGCCGATCGCCGTTTCAATGCCGGCCTGATGTCGATTTTCAGCGCGCTGGCGATCGTCATCGGTGCGGCTGGTGTTTACGGCGTGCTGGCGTCGATCGTCGCGCAGCAGACGCGCGAGATGGCCGTGCGCGTGGCGCTTGGCGCGACAACCGGACGCATGGTCTCGAGCGTGCTCGCCCAGGCGGGCCGCTATCTGGCCATCGGCCTCGTCGTCGGCCTGACCGCCGCGTGGTGGGCGTCGCGGAGCCTCGCGTCGATCCTCTACGACGTCCGTCCGAGCGACGTCAGTGTGTACGCGACCGTCGCCGGCGTGGTGATTGCCGTCGGCGTGCTGGCCGCGTGCATCCCGGCCTGGCGTGCAGCTCGCGTCGATCCCGTGGTGGCGCTTCGCGCCGAGTGAGGCCACGCAATCGGCGGCCCATGCGCGTCACGCGTTCAGCGTCCGCCCGCCACGTCGATGACCGCGCCTGTCGTGTAGGACGCGTCGGGTGAAAGCAGCCAGAGAATGGCCTGCGCGACTTCTTCGGGCGTGCCACCGCGTTTCATGGGCACAGAGCCCTTGACCCGATCGACGCGGTTGGGCTCGCCGCCGCTGGCGTGGATGTCGGTGTGGATCGCGCCGGGGCGCACGGCGTTCACGCGAATGCCTTCTTCGGCGACTTCGCGGGCCAGTCCGATCGTCAGCGTGTCGATCGCGCCTTTGGACGCGGCGTAGTCCACGTACTCGTTTGGCGCACCGATTCGCGACGCGGCGGAGGACACGTTGACGATGGCCCCGCCGGCGCCGCCGTGTCGGGTCGACATGCGGCGCACGGCTTCCCGCGCGCAGATGAACGCGCCGACGATGTTGGTGGCGAACACGCGTTGCAGGCGCTCGACGTTCATCTGGTCGACGCGCATCTGGCGTTCGAGCATGCCCGCATTGTTGACGAGGGCCGTCAGC
>CAZTCY010000165.1:0-3620 GCA_964612715.1 uncultured Nitrosomonas sp.
TCAATTTTTGTAGCCCGCATCTGTCAATCGAAAAAATTGCCGCACTTTACTGCTGAGGCCGTCGCGCGTTTACTGGAAGAATCCCACCGCGAAGTTGACGATCAAACACAACAAAGCGCAATCTTTGCGCGTACGGAAATGTTGATTCTCGAAAGCGCCACATTTTGCAGCGCCCGAAACGGAGACCTGGTTGAACGGATCGACATCGCTGCCGCACTGGAAGCCCGTACTTTACGCCATAACTATCCTGACCAATGGTTACAGGAAGCCATAGCCGACGGCGATATCGCCATAACCCTGCAGGGCGAAGAAATCGGCCAACTGAATGCCATTACCCAGATCGACATGGGTGATCACTGTTTTGGCACACCGGTACGCATTACAGCGCATACTTTCGCCGGCGAAGACGGTCTGCTCAATATTGCCCATGAAGTCAATATGTCAGGACCGATTCATGACAAAGGCGTATTGATTCTGCAAAACTACCTTTCTGCGCTGTTTGCACATCTGGCGCCACTCGCACTGAGCGCATCGATTGTTTTTGAACAGGAATACTCAGTCATCGAAGGCGATTCCGCATCCTGCGCAGAATTTTTTGCACTCATCTCTTCTCTGTCCAGAATTCCTGTCAAGCAAAGCATAGCGATTACCGGCGCGCTGAATCAATATGGCGATGTCCTTCCAGTCGGCGGTATTAATGAAAAAATCGAGGGGTTCTTCAATATTTGTAAAAACAACGGCCTGACAGGCGAACAGGGTGTATTGATACCCTATCAGAACCAGCGTCACCTCATGCTTGATTACACTGTAGTCGACGCCGTCAGGCAAGGCATGTTTCATATCTACACGATGAAACATGTGACTGAAGGCATCGACCTGCTGACCGGCCTGCCCTCCGGCATAACCGACAAAAAGAAAAAGAAATATTCAGCGAAAACTGTTTTGGGACATGCCGAAAGAACCCTCATCGCTTTCCGGCATGCCTGCCTGGCTTCCCACTCCAGACCGGAATAACAATATGCCCCTTTATCCTAATTTACACCCGGCATTTTTCAATTCAGCGGAAGATTAAAAAGTGAACGTGTATGACTATCCGGTGTTCCTTTGAATGCCAGTGCAACAACCTCAAGATTTCTAGTCGTAGTATATATTTTGTGAAAACCCGTACTTTTCAATGCTTTTTCAAGTGATTTCTGTGTAAAACCGGTTTTGTGGCCAAAAAAATGTTGTCCACTTCGTTCGATTTCAACACTGTAACCATATAGAACGTCCGATACCATGATTGGCCCGGCAGGTGACTCATATAGAAAGTCATCAATATCCAGGTTTCGTTCTATCGTAATACGCATGACTTCCTGAATGTCTGGCACCCGGATATGAGCAAATCCATTGTCGTTTAAAACGTGCAGAAAGCCGTTCAATACTTTCTTTACGTCATGTCGGTAATAGTGCTCAAGGTTATGTGAACAGTAAATCGCATCGAACAGGCTCGCATCAAGTGTTCCGAGCTCTCGCGCGTCACATACAAGATCAGGTGATCCTCGTGGATCGATATCGAGTAACAGATGTTCAAATTCCACATACTCTGGTGGTAGTGGAATCGTTTTATTGTTTCCCCCTACGTTCAGGACTTTTTTCATTTTCAGCTTTCTTCCTTGCATATCGGTATCAGTGAGCTGCTAATATTAGCTTGTACGAATAATATTTTCTCCCGTAAACTACGGGAGAAAAATCGATTAATTCTAGCTTTATTCCGACATTGAATGCTCTGCCAGAGCTTCTTTTGTTTCAGAAGTTGTGCATTTCCAGTCAGGCATAGCACTCATTCCATGTATGCCATCGTATTGTTTGTTTTCCGGTTGATGGTTGCACACTGTTTCCAGTGCTTTTCTTGCCTGAATAAAATCAGGCCGTTGCTGAAGTACCAACTGGAAGGCTTGCCTGGCTCCGGTGAAATCGCCACTGCCATTGAGTAACACACCCAGATTGAATTGGGCTATCCATTTATCCCCTGAATGGGTGTGCTTAAGCCATTGACGGTAAATCTGAATTGCACCTTCGATATCACCTTGTTTCTGTAGCTGCTCAGCCTTGGTGGCAACATCGGTAATTTTTTTAAGTTTCTGCTGCTTTGAAGTTGAGGGGGATACTATGTTTTGGCTGATTCGCGTTTGCTGATTCAGGTTAGTTATGAGCCTGGTGTAGTGTGTCTCAAGATTTCGTGCAAACCTTGTTGTATCGAACAATGGGCTGTTTTCTCTGGCATCAGCAAGTTTCTGGCGCAGCGTTTTGCGTAACTTGGCATCTTGTGCCAGTTCGACCGCTTTATTTTCGTAATCCTCCAGATTATGTGTGATCAGTTCTGGCAGACCGGCGGCAGTCAGCAGTGCACCTGCCATCCGGGCGGCAAACGAGCGGCCACACAGGGTAAGAACAGGCAATCCCATCCACAATGCATCATTGGCTGTGGTGCCGGCATTGAAGGGGAATGTGTCGAGAAACAGATCAGCAACCCGATAGCGCGCCAGATAATCGGCAGGAAAAGTACGTTCAGCAAAGATCAATCGGGCCGGGTCGATTCCCTGTGCTTCAGCCTGTTTCCGGAGATTGGTTTCCGCCCACGGATTATCAGCCAGCAACCATAAAACACTGCTGGGTACACGCCGAAGAATATTCATCCAGGTGGTAAAAACTTCCAGTGTGTATTTGTGGTTATTGTTGAAAGAACAAAATACGAATTTACGCCCGGGCAATCCGCAGGATTTTCTAGTGGGGGCCGGACTACTTTCACGCTTGCGGTCGCTGACCTGATATACATCCGGCATGTAGAGTGGTTTCTCGGAATAAAAACGGGCGTATTCCTCGGGGATCAGAAAACGATCCGCAATCACATAGTCGATACAGGGTAATCCTGTCGTCGCAGGCAAGCCGAGGTAGGTGATCTGGATCGGAGCAGGGCGATGTGCCAGCATTTGTATTCTGGCATTGTTGGTTTGTCCGTGCAGATCGATGAGAATATCAATTTCGTGTTCCCGGATCAGCCTGGCCGATTCTGCTTCGCTGAGCGCGTGAATTGGAATGTAATGGTCCACCGCCTGGATGATGCGCTGGCGTAAATTTGAACCGTCATCGGGTGACCAGCAGAAAGCGTAGATCTCGAATGTATCCCGGTCATGCTGCTCGAATAACTCGACCGTCAGCATGGCAACCGGGTGGGTACAGAAATCTCCCGAGCAATAGGCGATACGGATTTTTTCGTGCGGGTAGCCGTTGATCGGCGCAAGTCCGGACAAGTCATCCGGTATTTTTGCCCGGCTGTAGTTCAGTGCCGCTTCAAGCTGCGTGCCGGGATCATCAGAGACATTTAACATGGCAAGCGCTGAAGTGGCTTTTCGTAATGCGTTTTCTCCAACCTGACCGATGGGTGCATAGATGGGCCATTGACATTGTTTCTGGCGCATGAAGATCAGGTGATGAATGGCATCGGATTGATCCGGTTTTAGCAGCAGGCTTTTTTCCAATGCCGCACAGGCTGGCTGATAGTGTTTGAGTGTTTCTTGTAATCGACCGGTGTTATTGAGTGCGGAAACGAGTACCGCAAATTCATCGGGAATTTCAGG
>CAZTCY010000166.1:0-3600 GCA_964612715.1 uncultured Nitrosomonas sp.
AGAGGCGATCGCGATCTCGAGGTGATCGTCGACTACCGACCACCGGCTACCGGCTGCCGACCACCGACGACCGGCTACCGGCTACGGGCCGCTCCAAACGGAGCCCCGGGGCTTCAGCCCCGGGGTCCGGGGCTCCGTGATGCCCTGACACGCGCGCCGGCCGCCGTCGTATAGCAGTGACATGCGATGGAACACACACGCTCGACGGACGTGGAAAGATGGCCTGCGCTCGCTCTGCCGTGAATGGCCGTCGACGCTGGCAGTGGTTGCGATCCTGGCCACCGGCATCGCAGCCGCCACGGCCGCGTTCGCCATTGTCGACACCTTCCTGCTGCGACCGGTCCCTGGAGTCGTCGACGAGGCGTCGCTCGTCACCGTGCGATTCTCGGCGCCTGGACGCCGGGTATCGGCGTACGGCACGCACACCGCACTGCCAGCACTGCGGGAGGCTGGACAGCGTGCGGGTCTCGCGCACCTGAGCTGGGCATGCTGCCTCAACCGGGTTGCCTATGCTGCGAGCGCGGACACATCGGCGTCGTTCGAAGGCGTGGACTTCGTCTCCAGCGAGTACTTCGCAACGCTCGGTGTCACGCCCGTCATTGGGCGTCTCATCACCGACGCCGAGACCGATGAACTGGCGTTCGTCGCCGTCATCAGCGAACGACTGTGGCGACGCGATTTCAATGCCGACCCGAACGTCGTCGGACGGCGTGTCTGGCTCAACCAGCATGCGTTCACGGTCGTCGGCGTGTTGAAGGATTTTCGCGGATGGGATTTCAGCAAGGTTGGCGCAACGGATCTCTGGGCGCCGCTCTCGACGATCGATACCGTCAGATCAAACGGATTCCCTTCGATGTCGGTGCTGGTCGGGCGCCTCGCGCCCGGAGCCGACGCGGGCATTGTTGAACAGGCGCTGCAGCGGGCGTACGCCAATGCTGACCTTGCCGCGCATTACCTCGCGTGGCAGCCGTACGTGGAACAGGGCCTGTATCCGGCAAACCAGTTGACGCGCGTCTCCAGAACCCTCGCCTGGACGCTGGCCCTGTCGGCGGCCCTGGTGCTCCTGCTGGCGTCGGCCAATGCGGCGAACGTCCTGTTGATTCGCGTTGGCGCGCGTCACAGGGCGCATGCCATCCGGTCCGCGCTCGGCGCGCCCCTCCACCGCGTGGCCCTGCCGTTCGTCGTCGAGTCGTGCGTCCTGAGTGTGGCCGCCGGCCTGGCCGGACTGGCCGTGGCGCACGTCGCGCTGTCGTCGCTCGGCGCCTTCCGGATGCTCGCGTACTTTCCGGATCTCTCGCACGTGACGTTCGACATCCGCGTCGTGATCGCGGCAGGGGTGACCTCACTCGCAATCACCACGCTGGCGTCGCTGTTGCCGCTCGTGACCCTGACACGCACGGATCTGACGCCGCTGCTCGCGAGACACAGCGCCGGCCCGCTCGGCCGGCTGTGGGCACGCAAAGGTCTGCTCGTCGTGCAGATCGCGCTGACCGTCCCGATTGCCGCCACCACGGTCGTGCTCCACCGGGAGCTCACGCGGACGCTCGGCGAGGGACCGGCTGTCGACATCGACCACGTCATGACCGTCTCGGTTCGGCCGGAAAACGCGGGCTACGATCGCGAACAGACGACCGCGTACTTGCGGGCGGCCATCGAGTCGCTCACCGCATCGGGCTTCAACCAGGTCTCGATGTCGTATCCGGAGTTCGCCGGCGACATCAAAACGAACATGTGGTTTCAGCGTGCGGACGACACCGTCGACCGCCTGCGCCTTTTGCGCGTGGTCTCGGTATCGCCAAGCTTCTTCGATGTCGTCGGCGCTCGTCTCGTTGCGGGACGCTTTCCCGACAAGGATGTGATGACGACGGAGCTCGCGCCGGTCGTGATCAGCCGCTCGCTGGCCGAGGACCTGTTCGTGACGAGCGAGCAGGCGGTCGGGCAGCCCGTGCGCTTCGGCTTCACTCAGGCCCTGCCGGCGCCAAACGGGTTCGTGGCCGCTGTTGTCGCGGATGCAGGCGTGTGGCCGGCGTCTACTGAGAATGTGGGACAGGTCTTTCACATGGGTGCGGCGTACGTACGCTCCGGCCAGATGCTGGTCCGCTTCAGCGGCGCCGAGGCGCGCGCCGCCGACGCGATTCGAGCGGCCCTGACCGCCGTTTCGCGCGACGTACCGATCGACGCCGTGCAGCCGCTCCACGCGGATCTCCGCAATGCGATGAGCACCGCGGTGCTGCTGGCCAAGACCGGCCTGTTCCTCAGCGCGATTGCCATCATTCTCGCGGTGGCCGGCAGCGCCGCCGTCGTCAACCAGCTCGTGCGGACCCGGCGCGACGAATTCGCCATACGCCTCGCACTCGGCGCGCGTCCCGCGTCGGTGACACTCGGCGTTCTGCGAACCGTCTGGATCTCGATCGCGATCGGCGGCGCGATCGGCATGCTGCTCTATCTGCCGATTCCCCGCCTGCTCGCCTCGGCCGTGACGCGCACGACGGGATTCGACATGCTCGCCCTTGGCGCGGCGCTGCTCATCGTCGCGATCGCGGTGACGCTGGCGGCCGTCGAACCGGCCGCACGCGCCGGACGCGTCCAGCCAGCGGAGTTGCTGCGGGGAGAGTAGAAGAAAGACCGTCGCCGGCTACGACTACCGGACGGAAAATCGCAGGTTCCTACGGACGGACGCGTCCGCCGTGCGCGCTTCAATGGCGAGCAGATATTCCCCCGCTGCGAGGCGATCGATCGGCAGAGCGAACCGATAGTCAGCCTCGCGCCCATCTCCGAATGCTGACGGCTCGAGCGTCAGCGCTTCGGTGAACGCGACGCGATCGTCCTCGGCGATGACGCGGGTCTCCATCTTCACGGGTTCGAGTCGTCGACGGCCGCCCTGATACACACGCATCGCCGCGATCGCACGATCGCTCACCGCGAACGTTCGTTCCGTTGTCGGTCGCGCGGGAACGATGCTCGCGAGGACGTCGGTCAATACCGCACCACTCTCGTTCCGCTCGAGCACAACGCCCGACAGCGAGAGTCGATCGCGGGAGAAGTCCGGGACGGTAACCGACGTGTAGACGCTGCCCGTGCGCGTCGTCCCGGCACTCGAGACCGCCACGCGGACTTCGTAACGACCCGGCGGGAGGTTGAGGCGCAGGCCCATCTCGGCAGTCTCGAGCGCACCACCTGCCGGCGGCACGAAACGCCCCGCGGCCGTCGCCGATTGTCTCCACCGGTCGTCGAACGCGACTGCCACCAGCTCGATCTCATCGCCGGCGTCCCCAGCCTCGAGATCCGCACGCGCGATCACGGCGACCGCTGCGCCTGGTCGTTCGCGGGTCGCAAACGGCACGGCCATCAGCGAGACGGGCCAGTCGCCGGCCGGCAGTCCTCCCGACAGAGCCTGCTCGACAGCCGGGGCTGCCGGCGTCTCCGGCATCGTGGAACGATCGCTGGGCGCGTAGTAGCCACGTCTCGCGCGCACGTCCACGCCGGGACGGTTCACTCGAACCTCGATGCGGCGGAAGCGTCCGTCGCTCGTGGGATTGGTCGGTTCGTACCCGAGCAGATAATACGAGCTGCTCTCGAGGAACACGTGCGGCACGATCT
>CAZTCY010000167.1:0-3587 GCA_964612715.1 uncultured Nitrosomonas sp.
CTAGGACTACTTTGAGTGCCTTATAACCCGGATCATCAGATTCAAAAGACAAATCGTCACAAAATAAAATAAAACGCTCCGGACGTTTATAAATGATCTCCACGATATCATGCAAATCAACCAGATGATGTTTTTCCACTTCGATCAGACGCAAGCCATCATTCGCATGTTTATTCAACAATGCCTTGATCAATGATGATTTTCCCGTACCCCGCGCACCGGTCAGCAAGACATTGTTAGCAGAAAATCCCTGCACGAATTGGCGGGTATTCTGTTCGATACGCTTTATCTGTTGATCGATGCAACACAACGCACCCAACGAAATTCGATGCGGATGTTCGATCGATTCAATATAGCCATGGCGATCATGCTTACGCCAGCGGAAAGCGATGCTGTTCTGCCAGTCAGGTGCAGGATGGTCAATTTGCACAAGACGCTCCAAACGTTCAAGCAATTTCCCTGCCTGATTAAACAGTTGTTCCAGCTTATCCATACACACTCTGTTGAATACAATAACCCGGCATTATTATTTGATTTTTTATGTGCACTTCAGAAAATAACTGAGAAGCCTATTAAACGGCAATATTGATAGGTATATTTCGCATTAAATAATGCAGACGAGATCAACTCCGATAATCGGCATTAATCCTCACGTAGTCATAAGAAAAATCACAGGTCCATACGCAGGTTGATGCAGTTCCACGATTCAAAACCACGCGCACGGTGATTTCAGCTTCACTCATGATCTGTTGGCCTTGTTCTTCACGATATCCAGGTGCCCGGCCACCATTCTCGGCAACCAGAATATGACCCAGATAAAGTTGTATCTGATTAACATCCAGGTCATCCAGACCTGCATAACCAATTGCGGCTAATATTCGTCCCAAATTGGGATCGGATGCAAAAAAAGCAGTTTTAATCAATGGAGAGTGCGCAATGGCATAGGCCACTTGTTTACATTCGTTTGTATTTTTACCTGCTTCTACCTGTACAGTAATGAATTTCGTTGCGCCTTCGCCATCGCGAACAATCATTTGCGCTAATTCCACAGCAACTTCGGTTACAGCTGCCTGCAATTGAACAAATTCCGGGCTTTCCGACGCACGGATTTCACTATGCCCTGCCTGGCCAGTCGCGATCAAGATAAACGCATCATTCGTAGAAGTATCCCCATCAACGGATATACGATTAAACGAATGGTCCACAGCATGGCGAATCATCCTGTGCAGCAGTGCGTACGTGATTGAAGCGTCCGTTGAAATAAACCCAAGCATGGTTGCCATATTCGGACGGATCATTCCGGAGCCTTTAGCGATACCGGTAATTGTTACCGTTGTGCCTTGAAGCGCTATTTGCCGGGATACGCCCTTAGGTACGATGTCTGTTGTCATGATCGTCTGCGCTGCTTTGTACCAGTTATTCTCGTTCAAATCAGCTACAGCGACCGGCAATCCATTGATTACTGTATCTACGGGCAGAGGTTCCATAATTACGCCGGTAGAAAACGGTAATATTTGCTGCGGTTTGCAGTCAAGTAATTCAGCGAGCGCTGTACAAGTTTCGCGTGCATGCTGAACACCGGCGTCCCCTGTTCCAGCGTTGGCATTGCCTGTATTCACCACAAGGCCGCGTATTGAAGGATTAGCCAGATTTTCTTTTGAGACGGTTACGGGTGCAGCACAAAAACGATTCTGCGTAAATACACCCGTAACATGCGCCCCTTCATCCAATGCAATGACCAATAAATCCTTTCTATGGCGTTTTTTAATACCAGCTTCGGCGACCCCCAGCCGAATACCGGGTACAGGCAATAAATGCTCGGAAAATAACGTTGGAATATTAACAGGCATGGTTATTCAAACAATTTTTTAACTTATACATAGCTAATTCTATCGTAAATAAGTACAAGCGTTTTTAATAAATAAATTTCTTTAAGACAGATCTAATAATTTTTATAAGTTATTAATAATAAACATATTTTAAAGATTATCAAACAAATTTTTAGAAAAAAGGCCCTTTTACAGGCTTAATTAATAATTTGAAAGGGTAAAGATAACCGAATTACTGTCGTATACAAAAACATCAAATTAATTTTGATTTTTAAAAGGCATTTGAAAAAGGCAAATCCATCGGGAGGTGGAGACGCAAAGCTTCCGGTCTAGAAAAGATAGCGGGGCCGCCAGATACTCGAATCAATTAAAAAATTGATGGATTTAATTATTTTAGAAGCAATTCGCTTTAGCTTTAGTAAATATCCATCTTTTTTAACATTTTATTAGATGACCAATCTTCTTTTATCACTTTAAAAGTGGTTTTTGGGATTTTCAATCAAAATAAGATAAAAGTCTACCTCGGTTCAGCTTATAGACCGATTTAAAGACAGTATCTGAACGCGCGCTTTTACCTATCCTCGCTCGCTGAGAACGTGCTCGTCAATCATTTCTCGGTGCAATTTGCAAATCAGTGCCAAGAAAAATGCGCGAGGAGACCCCCAATGCACCAACATTGCACAGCTAGTTCCAATGAGATTTCTTTATCATTCACTAAGTATATTTATTTTTTCCTGATACTCAGTATTCTGGAAGTATCGGTTGCTTTTGCACAAGAACCCATAGTGTATTCACGTTGCGAGCGTACCACGGCAACCTACGAACTCACTGGCAATGTAACCATCAACGGGCAGACACAGACAGTCACCCGAACCATGACCGGTCTGGATATTTACGATGTCCTGCCCGATGTATCCAATTTCCTGACCGGCTTTTCCGCACCCTGTGATCTGGTTTATCGCGATCCTGACGGTGTTGAAACCGTGATTTTTGACTGCTCTTCGTCATCGGCCCAGCAGTCATCATGCGCCGCCCTGGATTCGGCTGTTTCATTCGACGGTAAAACAATTGCGTTTTCCGTTTTTCGCGGGACGCTGAAAAACCATTCGGAATCCGTCGATTCCCGTGTATTGCATCCGGACGCGGACAAAGCGGATTTGGGATGGTATACCTTCCCGAATAAACTGCTGCAAACAACCGGAGCCCATCTGCATTTCTATACGATTGCAACCGGAAAAACACTGGCTATTCCATTTGTGCCGGGTGTTTACGATTCAGGTCCGGCATTCATCAGTAACAGCCGTATCGCTTTTACATCAACACGGGATGGCAACACTTCAACACTCGTCTGGGGTTCCACCGGATCGCGGATCGGAACGCGTATCTGGACTGTCGATATCAATGGTAAAAACCCGGATCTGGCGAGTCATCACTCGCTATCCCAGGAACAACATCCGTTCATGCTCAGAGATGGCCGCCTCGCCTATTCCAGCTGGCAGATATTCGGCGGATTATCGTTCCGGCATAACAATGGTATGCCTGGAGGATTTACAACTACAGATAATTTATTCCACATTTATGCACAGGATCCGGATGGCGCCGGTAACTTTCCGATTTACGGACAACATAGCGGTGATCATTTACCGAGTTATTTTGGTGAAGATCATAACGCCGCGCATTTTTTAACACAGACTTCCGATGACCGTATCTGGTTTGCGGATTATTACCGCGGTAATAACAACGGGCTTGGCGTGATCA
>CAZTCY010000168.1:0-3583 GCA_964612715.1 uncultured Nitrosomonas sp.
GCGCCGACCCCGTTGGGGCTAGCGGGCTTGACGGGTGCCTGCGCGTCGCCAGTCCTGGCACTTGCGTGATGGCCGAGGGGATCCGCTCAACACCGTAGGAGGAGTTCATGCGAGACATTCGGTACACACCACGCATCGTGATCGCGATTGGTGACGACCTGGGGACGTTCAGCGCGTTCATCACCGGCGCGCCAGCCAGGCTCGACGCACCCTCCACGATCACGCTCTACGAGTCCACCCACGGAGACTTCACCCGCTTCGCCATTAGCACCGACGACATTGCGCCAACGCGCTCGGGTCGATTGGTGAGGCTGGTGCTCGTCGCTGCTGCCGAAGAGAAGTGGCAGCACGCGCGGTACGCCGAAGAAGGCCACCGCCTTGTTCCGCCCGACGACGTCATGGTCAGCGCGAGGACGCTGCAGCTCTGGCTCTGGCAGCGCCTGAAGGCGCCCTTCACCGGTGATCCCGACATCGCTCGCGCCAGTTGAACCACCGCACCGTCCGGACTGACGGCATTCACAAGGAGAAGAACCATGGAAAGCACAGTTCGCACCACCGTCCGCATCCTGCCGAACGACCGCAACGTCCCGCCCGGGAAGCTCGCCGACGCCGAGGTGCACTTCACCGGCGGCGAGTTGGACGGCCTCAAGCTGATTGGCTTCGCCGTCTGGCAGCGGCGCGACGGGAACGGCCGCAACGTGACGTTCCCCGCGCGCCAGTTCACCGTCCACGGCGAGCGCCGCAGCTTCTCGCTGCTGCGTCCGGTCATGGACCCCAACGCCCAGGACCGCATCCGCGATGCCGTGCTGCGCGCCTACACGGAGATGGAACACGAGGTCAGCGAGGCGAGCGCCTCGTAGACACAACGGGCCCGGCTGCTGCATTCAGAGCGGCAGCCGGGTCGGTCGTCGCATCGAGACGTTCCCGTGTGCATTCGGAGATGAGGTGATGGAAGCGAACGAAAGACGTGAACCGTTCGAGGAACGCCACTTCACGGTACCGGAACTGGCAGAGATGTGGAACCTGTCGCGGGAGTTTGTGCGGCAGGTGGTCCAAGGTGAGCCAGGCGTCACGGAATGGGTACGCCAGCAGCCTGGCCGGCGGCGGTATCGCGTGCTGCGCGTGCCGATGTCCGTGGCGGAGCGTCTCTACAACCGGGCCTTGGGAAGGGCTGAAGACGAGGCTACCGACACGGCTGCCGGCACATGGGGCCAGAGAGTTCGGAGTCGGCGACGTCGGCGCCCGTAGAGCCAGCTTCTCCCTGCAAACGCCTATCGAGCGCGTTCGATCTCCCATGTCTCGACGAGAAATGTCGCCATTGCCCCTGACAAGTTCACCGCGAGCCGGGCATATCGTGGCTCGACGCGGACGGCGTCGACGCCGCGTCCATGCGCATCGCCCATCCGGTTGCGGATAGTGCCGACACTCTCAACGATCGACGTGCAGCCACCGAAGATACGTCTGAACGAATCTTCCGTGGCCGTGTTCGGCGCGATCTGCAGTGATTCGCCAGTCAGCCGGTAGAGTCGAGGAAGCTCGTCACCTTCGTCATACGCCACATTGCGGTCCGCGAGAATGTGCTTACAGACAGTCTCCAGCAGCGTGCGTGCCAAAGTGATCGCCCCATCGGGGTCTTCAGCGCGCCGCGTCTGCGCGCGTTCCCAGACTTCATGAACCGAATCAGTCGTCAGCCGTCGCAAGACTTCCGTGACTTCGCGGTCGGCGGCGGGCATGTCGCGCTCGAGATCGTCGAGCAGTCCCTGAAACTCCTCGCGGATGAAGGCCCGACGCGCCGCGTAGCTCGCGAATTTCGGCTGAATGTAGGCCCAGAACGCGCCGAGGTCCCTGCACGCTCTTACAAACGTCGGTAGACGCTGGCTGACGCGCGGCTCGGCGACGAGACCGTCGCGGAGAATCCGATACTGGTCGGCATCGCCGCCCTGTCCCGTCGCTCGGGCAAGGCAGATCGTGGACAGCTCGAAGACGGGTTCGTAGAGGGGATCGGCCACGTGGGATTCTACCAACGCGGCGAGGGTGGGCGTCCCTGGCACGGCCAAGGCCAAGGTGAAGCGGGGCCAGGGGGGCAGAGGCGTTCGATGATTGTCGGTTCGCCGCTGACCACTACTGCCGGTGGGGCTTCGTGGACGTGCCGCGTGGCCGCCCCTTCCGGCGGGGGGGCTCAAAAGCATCTGAGATGGGGCGCGTCTTCAGGCCTCGGAAAGCAGTCTCCAAAGACGTGACGGCATTTCTTAATGCCTTGTCGTTGACGATGGCGACCCAGTGTGGTCGATAAACGAAGTCTTGCAGTCGGTTGAAGAGCGCATCGCCGTAGAACGGGTCGTCCTCAGCCACATGAGCATGCGGGTTGTCGTACGCCTCAACGCATGCGCGGTTGGCTGACACGGTCGCCGATGACGGCGTGACTCTGCACCAAGTCCACTCAACCTCGTCTGCGATCTCGGCTGGAGCAGAGGCATTTCTGATCTCATCGAGACTCAACACCGTCGGTCGGAGCCGGAACAGGGTCGCGTTCGTCACGATGACTGGCACCAGCGCCGTCACCCAAAAGGGATTGTCTGCATCCTCGACAACGGTAAAGTTGTAGTCGAAGAGCCTGGATGCGACGCCGTAAGGAACGTAAGCGTTTACGAGTTGCTGGACCGCTGTGTAGATGGCGTTCTCCTGCTTTTGACCGTCTTGCGAGAGGACGGCCCCAATCGTCGACAGCGGAGCCAGCTTCGCCATGGACCGACTGTGGGGCTTTGTCAGGGTCTGCAGCGGCCCGCAGTTCAACATGGCGTCATCATGAACCCAGCCAGCGTCGTCCTCGCATGGCAAGAACATCCAAAAGCGACTCGTGTCGTGATACTTCGTTTCGACCAGCAGTCCTAGCTCGGTGTCTTGGTTTGTGGCGGGACTTGACGCGAATAGGTCCAACTCGAACCAGGGTTCCGCCGGCCCCTCGGCCCGTTGATACTCCTCATGCGCCTCGACATGCCAACGCATCGATTTCAGCGTCACGGCGACAATGTGTTCGAGCGGTAGCCCAGATTTCAGAAAGCTCTCGCCCCACTTTCGACTCGACATGCAGGCTCCTATTGGGGTTGATGAGCGTCCAACACTGCCGCGCCGAATGTTGGCGACGCGGATGGCCGCTGTCAAATCGGATTGGCTCCAGGAAGGGCAAAATGGGTCACGGTGGTCCGTCAGATCGACGGCCGCGTTCTGCGAGCCGAGGAATGCGGTTTAAGCCCCATGAGACGCGACGATACTTTCAAATCCAGATTCGTCGCACTTCCGCCTCTAGCTGCTCCTGGCGCGCCTTCACCCACGGTGCGTAGTGGCGCTCGGTGATCTTGATGGAGCTGTGGCCGAGCAGCTTCGAGACGCTGTCGAGTGAGACTCCCTTCAACAATAGGGACACGGCGAACGTGTCACGGAAGCGATGCGGATGGCAGTTCCCCACCGGAGGCTTCGCGGTCTCGCCGACCTTCTTGAAGATGCGGTCCCAGCTCTTGACCATGCTCTCCCGCTGGCTTGCGCCGTCGTAGAAGAAGTACTTGTCGTTGTCGTTGACGACGGC
>CAZTCY010000169.1:0-3538 GCA_964612715.1 uncultured Nitrosomonas sp.
CGTAAGCTTCCCCAGTCCATAGACACTCCCTTGGTAGACTGCCGCCCATCAGGAGCAGTCCATGCGGAAGTCAAAGTTCAGTGAAAGCCAGATCGTCGGCATCCTCCGAGAAGCCGAAGGGGGCGTGCCGGTGGCGGACCTGCTGCGGAAGCACGGCATCAGCCGGCCGACGTTCTTCAAGTGGCGGAGCAAGTATGGCGGGGCAACGGTGTCGGACGTGAAGCGGCTGCGTGAGCTCGAGACGGAGAACGCGAAGCTGAAGCGCATGTACGCCGACCTGGCGCTCGAGAACGCCGCCATAAAGGACGTGCTCCACCGAAAACTGTAGGGCCGTCCGCGAAGCGCCAGGTCGCCGCCGTGCTGGTTCAGGAGCACCAGCTCTCCGTGCAGCGGGCCTGTCGCGTGGTGAGGCTGTCGCGGGCGGCGTACTACCGGCCTCCACACGATGCGGCGCATCGAGACGCCGTGGTCATCGACGCCTTGACGGCTGTGGTCGAGCGCCACGGTCGCTGGGGCTTCTGGAAGTGCTTCGACCGGCTGCGCGCGCAGGGTCAGACATGGAACCACAAGCGGGTGCATCGCGTGTACTGCGCCTTGCGGCTCAATCTGCCGCGGCGTACGAGTCGCCGTGTCCCGAAGCGCGTGCGTCAGCCGTTGGACGCGCCGCCCCAACTCCATCACACCTGGGCCTTGGACTTCATGAGCGACACCCTGTACGACGGCCGCCGGGTGCGGCTGCTCACGGTCATCGACGAAGGCAACCGCGAAGCCCTCGACATCGTAGTCGGCACGTCGCTGCCCAGCCTCCGCGTGACGCGCGTACTCGAGGCGCTGGCCCTCGTGCACGGGGCGCCGGCGGCGGTGCGCGTGGACAATGGCCCGGAATTCCTCGCCCAGTCCTTTGTCGAGTGGTGCGCGGCGCACCAGACGGCGATCCATCACATCCAACCGGGCAAACCGGATCAGAACGCCTACATCGAACGCTTCAATCGCACGTATCGCACCGAGGTGCTCAACGCCCATCTCTTCGAATCGCTCGACGAGCTGCAAGCGCTGACCGACACCTGGCTGCGCGTCTACAACGAGGAGCGGCCCCACGACAGCCTCGGCCGGGTGCCGCCCCTGACGTTCTTGCCGAGGCCTCAACCCGTGGCTGAGTCTCCTTTAGAAGTGTCTGCTTGACGGGGAAGCTTACGGCTGTTGAGGCTCCCCCACAGCTCACCGGCAAACCCGATGGGCGTTGACACGGCCGGCGCCAGTTTGACGATGGCCGCGAGTTCCTGCAGCCGGGCCTGGAACGCCTGTACCTCCGCGGCGGTCGCGCCACGACTCCGGCGCGCGTGATCCACCGCCGTGAACGACCACGGCCGCCACGGTCCTGTCTCGGTGGGCCGGTAGCGCACTTGTGTAGCGACGCTCACGGACGCGGAGCAGCAGATGGCGATAAGCGCAAGGCGGAGTCGCATCGCGACAGTATGACTCGGCCGCCGCGACCCGGCGCCCCTCATCACAATCAGCGCGATCGGTCGCAAGAGCGGGGCCGCCTCAGTCTCGACACGACTCGCCCGAATCTCGAACATCGGATCTGGATGCCACGGCTCGACAGTTGCCGTACAGTGACGATCACGTAGACTGCCCGCAGCCCTCGGCTCACCCGGTCATCGTCATATCGTGAGGCGCGTCTCGCCAAGGAGGACGTCGGCCCATGCCTGGTCCGTTCGTGCACGACATCGATCCGATCATCGGGTCTCTCGCTGGCGTGCACGTCTGGTGGTACGGCTTCAGCTATGCCGCAGGCTTCCTCGAAATGCTCGTCTACCTGCTGCGCGTGCGCGGACGTCTGGGCCTGACGCGACGAGAGGTCCACGCGCTCACGCTCTGCGTCGCGACAGGCGTGCTCGTCGGCAGACGATTCGTCGAAGTGGCGTTCGACGAGTGGCCGTTCTACCGTGAGCATCCGCATCTGATGCCGGCTGTCTGGCTGGGCGGCATGGCCACGCACGGCCTGCTCGCCGGCGCCGCCGCCGGCGCGATGCTGTTCTCGTACGTCTATCGGAAGCCGCTGCTCGAGATCGCCGACGCACTGGTCGTGCCCGGCGCCTTCCTCATGGGCGTCGGCCGCATCGGCAACTTCATCGACGGCCAGATCGTCGGCGCCATCACCGATGTGCCCTGGGCGGTCCGGTTCCCCGACGCCGACGGCTTCAGGCATCCCGTCGTGCTGTACGACGGCGCGAAGAACCTGCTGCTGATTCCTTACCTGTTGTGGGTACGTCGTACGAACCCGACGCCAGGCGCGATGGCCGCGCGGTTCGTGTTCTGGTATCCATTCCTGCGAATCTGGCTCGATCTGTTCCGCGACTACCCGACGCATCGCCTCGCGCTCGGAACCGGGCAGACGCTCAACATCCTGATGGTCCTCCTGGGCATCGTGCTGCTCTCGCGATCGCGACTACGCCGACTCGGACGTCTGGCACCACGCCCCGCGCCCATGGCACCCGCCATGGACGTCGCGCCATCACACCTTCAGTACGCCGCGTTCGCGCTGGTCCTGATCGTCTCTCTCACGATCCCGAGCAACTGGACGCAGGACGTACCGTCCCGCTACGGCGCGCGTCACGCGGGCCTGACGCATTCATGGCTCTACCCGCCCCTCGACACCGCGCCGCGTTGAACGACGCATCCCGAGGCGCCCGGCTACAGCTCGGTTGCCGCGACCCCGCCATGCCTCCGGCGCGCCATCGGAGCGCCGCGCGCAACCAAGTACAATCGCTGCTGGCCATGAACACCCGCGAGTAGCGATCCACCTTCCGGTGCCTTCAGCCCGGGTTCTTCGCCAGAGACACCGACGGCAGGCTCTCATCGGACCCGTTCCGACGTGAATCGAGCCGCGCCATGCCCATACCGAGACACGATGCCCGTACCGACCGAGAAACTGCTGGCTGCGAACCGCGGCGAGATTGCCATCCGGATCTTCCGCGCCGCGACCGAACTGGGGCTCCGCACTGTCGCCATCTACGCCGACGAGGACCGCTTCTCGCGCCACCGCTTCAAGGCCGACGAGGCGTACCGGCTTCGCAAGGAGAAGGGGCCTGTCGGCGCCTACCTCGACATCGAGGGCATCATCCACCTCGCGAAGGAGAAGGGCGTCACCCTCGTCCACCCCGGGTACGGGTTCCTCTCGGAGAACGCGGCATTCGCGCGCGCCTGTCGTGAGGCAGGACTCAAGTTCGTCGGCCCAGACCCCGAGATGCTCGACGTCATGGGCGACAAGGTCTCGGCCCGTGCTCTGGCCGCGCGCGTCGACGTTCCGACGCTGCCGGGCACGGAAGAACCGGTGACCGACAGGGCGGCCGCCGCGAAGATCGCCAGGCAGATCGGCTTCCCGCTCATCATCAAGGCCGCCTTCGGCGGCGGCGGGCGCGGCATGCGGGTCGTCCACAAGGAAACCGACCTCGACGCACTCCTGGACCAGGCTCAGACCGAGGCCGCCAACGCCTTCGGCAATCCCGCCGTCTTCCTCGAGCGCTTCATCGCG
>CAZTCY010000170.1:0-3474 GCA_964612715.1 uncultured Nitrosomonas sp.
CGAAATGATACAACAGGAGGGAGGGAATGATGATACATGCTGTAACCCTGACCCCCGTGTACAAATACTGGCTGGTGATGAACCTGCGGATTTCAAGCTGATAGTCTTTTGTACTGAGCATAGTGCGCTGGGGCAAAGTTAAAGAGTAGGCCCTGGATAGATTATCTTTTATGGCCGGGTCGGCCATATTTCGACAATGGTGTAAGGTGAATTGGGATCGGTGTTGCTGGCGTGGTTACGACCGCGGCTACGACCATGAAGCGCAGCATTTATTTTATCAAAGTCGCCCCAACTTTTCAGGTCTTTCAGCCGGTCTGTCATTCGCAGGCCAGTGCAATATTCCGTTTCTGGCCGGATGCTAATTTAAAGATTTCGTTTCTTCAATTCCTCCACAGCGTGATTAGCAGCCCTTGCCGTCAGGGCCATATAGGTGAGCGAGGGGTTTTGTGTAGAAGTTGAGGTCATACAGGCCCCGTCAGTGACAAAAACATTCTTACATCCATGCAGTTGATTCCATTCGTTCAGCAAAGAGGTGGCGGGATCTTTACCCATCCTCACACCGCCCATTTCGTGTATATCCAACCCGGGGGCCATCTTGGCCTTTTCCGAGCGTATGTTACGGAAACCCGCCCCGGAAAGCATCTCGGAAACCTGCTCTATATAGTCATCCCGCATTTTTTCGTCGTTATCATCATAACCGACCGCTATCGCCAGCAGCGGGATGCCCCAGCTATCCCGCTGCTGAGGATGGAGTGTTACCCGGCTGTCTGCTTTAGGAATGGTTTCACCCATCATGTGAGAGCTGAGACGCCAGTTATCGAGTGTGGGATTCAGCAGGTTCTGTTTCAGGGTGGAGCCTATCCCGCTCGTGTCTCGCCGAATACCCCTGTTTCCGTGTATACCGGCGGCGTATCCACGTAGAAAACCTGTTTCCTGCCTGGAGACATTCCGAAAACGCGGCATATACCCAGACGCTGGGGATCGTCCGTCTGTCTTATATTGTAGAAGTCCGTCGAACTCCGCGTACACGCGGGCGCTGTAGTTGTGAAAGGCGAGGTATTTACCCATGAGTCCGTTGTCGTTCCCCAGCCCGTTGGGGAAACGGGCCGACACAGAATTAAGCAGGATAAGATTAGTATTCAATGTGCTCGCGTTCACAAAAATCACACGCGCGTAAAACTCGATGGTCTCCCCGGTGCCTGCGTCCACCACCCTCACGCCCGATGCGCGGCCCAGCTTTTCGTCGTATATCACGGAGTGGACTACCGAATGCGGCCGAAGGGTCAGGTTACCCGTTTTTTCGGCCCAGGGCAAGGTGGAGGAATTGCTGCTAAAATATCCCCCGAAAGGGCAGCCGCGCTGGCATAGCGTACGATGCTGGCATTTTGCCCTGCCCTGCTCAAAGTGAACGGCCTGTGGCTTTGACAGATGCGCACAGCGGGCGCTGATCACGTACCGGCCGGGATAATGTTGCTTCACCGATTTCCGGAAATGGTCTTCGACCGCGTTAAGCGGATAAGCAGGGAGGAACTCACCATCGGGCAATGTAGCCAGGCCATCCGCGTTTCCCGCAATGCCTGCAAAACGTTCCACATGGCTATACCAGGGGGCAAGGTCTTTGTAACGGATGGGCCAGTCGACCGCAAACCCGTCCCGGGCCGGCCCTTCGAAATCGAAATCGCTCCAGCGCTGTGTCTGGCGCGCCCAGAGCAGCGACCGCCCGCCCACCTGGTATCCCCGGATCCAGTCGAACGGTTTGTCCTGTATATAAGGATGCTCGGCATCCTTCACAAAAAAATGCATGGCGTCTTCGCGAAATGCATAACACCTGCTCACGATCGGATTGTTTTCTTTTATTTCGCGGGTAGGTTCATTGAGGTGTTCAAACTCATACGGATACTTGTTCGTAGTCGGATAGTCGATATTATGCCTTACATCGCGTCCGCGTTCCAGCACCAGCGTTTTCAGGCCTTTCTCTGCCAGCTCTTTGGCTGCCCATCCGCCGCTGATGCCGGAACCGATCACAATGGCATCGAAACTGCGCTCCTTTATATTATCGATATTCAGATTGCCCATCTCGTTTTTATGCTTCGTTAACAGGAAAATAACCGTCATAGCGCCCCGGCACCAGCTCATAAATTAGCAGGTTGGACATCACGTAGCGGGAATTCAGATAACCCTGAATCGTGTGTCGCTTCATTATTTTCAGGAACTCGCGACTCTCGGCGGGAGCCTGTTCGTTGTTCGCCAGCGACTGCAGCAGCGTCTCGCGGTCCTCCCCTTTTATGGCGGTAAAGGAGGCGCCGTAGCGTTCCTTCGATGCGGTTTCCAGTTGGTCCAGTCCTTTTAGAAAAACCTGCTGATCCTTGGAAGTGTGACAGTCGTCGACCATCTTGAGCACAAACAGCTGCACGCCCAGTTCCGAGGCGCCGGGAGTATCGGTAGCGGGGATGATCGTTTCCGCGACTGACTCCAGCAACGCTTCGCGGTGTGCGTCGACTCTCAGGTTTTTCCATCCTCCCGTTGAAGCTGCCCCTTCGTTATTCAGGCAGCCTGGCAACAGTGTAACTCCACCGGAGATCACTAGCAGGTTTCTAATCGCAGTTCGTCTTTGCATAGCCCGGTTTTTTAATTTTATATTATCCAATAGCTCCCGGCGGCACCAAGTCTTTTCCAATTCCATCACAACCCCAGCGTGGTCCCCACCATCGCCAATTTGGTGTTACCGTGCGGATTTGCGGATCAGCCGCCACGCTGCAGATAGTGATCCCAATAATAAATATTAATTTCTATATGTAAAAATTTAAGCGCTCACAAATAAACTAAAGAAATAGTTTGTTAAACTAAATAATTAGTTTACATTTGATGTTTAGACATTTATGAAGAACTTATATTTAATATTATGCCTGCTCTGGTCGTCAACGGCTCATTCGCAAATCACTATACAGGCTACGGTAAATGGATATGGGAACAAGATAGTAATCGGATACTGGAAAGACTTCGCCTACATCAGCGATACGCTCCTTCTAAACAAACATAAAGCCGATTTTAAATTCGAATCGCCGGAGCCGGTATATTTTAAACTTCAAACAATAGATCCTGACACTTACACCCCCTTTCTAATTGGTTTTCCGGGCGATACCATTTCTATTGAAAAGAACACGAACCACCTTGGGATAAAAGGCGGCGCCGAAAGTTATAATACCTTTCTGACCCGGATTGGAGCGGAAATGAGGGAAAAATTTGCCGGAATACCCCCGGATTATAATGCGTCAACCCAATATTTGCTGGATCGCTCAGAAGACTTTTTTTCAACGTTTAAACATCCCCAAAAACAGCTAATAAAGGATATCCATACCCTGTCTATAATCACCAACAAGCTATACCCGATAATGGTAAAATATAGTGGAGATACAGCCATAATGAATAACGTATCCAGCTTTATAAAAAACCAGGGAGTGGCGAATTCAAACG
>CAZTCY010000171.1:0-3435 GCA_964612715.1 uncultured Nitrosomonas sp.
TGCGGCAATACATTCCTGGTTGTTGATGAAATGAAAATGCCTCTGGCAGGACTCGACAGGGCAGCTATTTCCAGGGCGCTGGCGAACCAGCATGATACGGATGGCATTCTGTATGTGGACAAGCAGCAGGGTTTGCCCACGATGAAGATTTTTGATCGTGATGGTACGGAAGAAACCATGTGCGGCAACGGTTTGCGGTGTGCGGCGCGTTATTTTCATGACACTTGTATTCCCGAGAACCGCTTTTCAATTATCACCGGCGACGGCGAGAAATCAGTATGCGTGCGCGAGAACCGGGTCGAAGCCAATCTGGGCGTAGCACGCGGCTACCGGCAGATCGCCCCGCATCTGCACTATGTTTTTACCGGTGTTCCGCATGTCGTTGTCATCGGTGCCGAAATTGATCTCGAGTCCGCCCGGGTTCTGGGTAAATCGCTGCGGGAAGAAAAATCGTTATGTGCATTTGTCGGACATCCGGAGGGCATCAACGTTAATTTTATCTGGTGCAATGCACAGGGCATCGCAGTGCGCACGTACGAAGTCGGTGTTGAAAATATCACCCAAAGTTGCGGAACCGGAAGTGCGGCGAGCGCTTTTGTCGCGTCCAGAGTATTTGGAACGGGATTTCCGGTAATGACTGTTTCTCCTGGCGGGGATCTGGAAATCGAAACCGTGGATGACCGGCTGACTATTCGTGGTGTAACCCGCTATCAGGGAAAAATCACCGGATTTGTAAATACACCGCACCCGAAATCAGTTGCGCCCGTTTATGACTGGCCGCGTAGCTATGCCCTACCTGGCATACTCTAAGAGATTGTTCTAACACAAGACTAACGCGCCGACCTGATTGCCAGATTGCGAAGCATATGGATTCACAGCAAAAACAGGTCGGCATCGTGTCACAGCAATATGCGCCTGCTGACTTGATTAATGATCAGCGCATTATTACGGATAGCGTGTGGAATATGGAATTTTCAATCATCAAGTTTTTACTCATCATGTTTGCCATGGCGCTCGCGGATGTATTCTGGACGCTCTACTTTATCGACGTCGATGGCAGAAGAGCGCATCACGCTTCGACCTGGTCTGCCATGATCATTCTGGTCACCGCGTTTACGGTGACCAATTATGTGGATAACCAAATCTACATTGCGGCTGCATTTATCGGTGCTTACCTGGGCACATTCCTGACCATCAAGTGGAAGGTGAGACAGGAATCCGAGACGGATGTGCCATAGAACCTGTTCAAGATTTTGAACAGGTTCTAAGTCTGATTTTCTATATCTACAGATTTGACGCGCGCAACTTTACAATTGAATCATCAAGAAGGTGATACGGCTTGGCTACACGGCAAGAGTTTTCTGATTTTCTGAAAATCACCGAATTACGTGCTTTCAAGCAGGCCATGTTTGCCGTGCGCGATGAAAATATGGCGTTGGATATTGTCCAGGAAGCCATGATGAAATTAACCCGGAAATATGCGGACAAGCCTGCTGAAGAGCTGCCGCCGTTGTTTCAGCGCATATTGCAGAATGCCATTCATGATCACTTTCGACGACAAAAATCGCAATCATTATTGACGACGCTGTTTTCCGCCTTTCTGCCACCACTCAGTCACGGCGACCAAGCGCATATGGATGCGGATTATGATCCGCTGGAAACGATGCATGTTGCAGACGATAAAAAATACGGTAAAAATCCGCAAATCGCGCTTGAACAGGTTGAGCTGATTGAAATCATCGAAACAGCGCTGGAAGATTTGCCGCTGCGTCAACGCGAAGCGTTCTTATTACGTTATTGGGAAGAAATGGATGTCAGCGAAACAGCCCGGATCATGGGGTGTTCGGAAGGCAGCGTAAAGACACACTGTTTCCGTGCGGCGCATGCACTTGCCGCCGTACTGAGAAGTAAAGGAGTGATGCTATGAATAAAGACGATCACATTGAAAAAAAAGTTGTTGAATTATTGGATCAAAGTTTAAAGCGTATCAACAAACGTACTGCAACCCGTCTGCAGTATATACGGAATAATGCGCTGATAAATTTTGAATCCAGGAACAAGCTCATTCCGGATGGCAAGGCAGCGCATACCTTCGCAGCCACCACATGGCACAAAAATGCGGCGAAATTATTTTTTTTAGTGCTCTTTTTATTGCTGCTGGAATGGGCCAGCATGACTTGGCAAATCAGGCATCATGCTGAAGATGCCGGTGCTGTAGATGCCAATTTTCTTGCGGATGACTCGGGAGGCGATGCGCATCCGGACGATCAGCTTGAGCTGTGGCCGCATCCTGCACGTTCCAGATCACACTGACGGGTATGTTTAACGGGTTGATTCAAATTTCATCCGGCGATCTTGCCGTGGCCATCAGCGCAATGATGCGCTGATATTTTTTTGTCCGGCTTTCCTGTGATTAATCGGGTACAGCAGGTCAGGTTTGCGGTACAGCGACTGTAACAACCAATTCGAAACGGCTGACGCCGACATCACAAAAATATCCACCCTCATCCGTTGCATTGTAAAAATTCATCACCCTTTCCCGGTCGGGCGTTATCACGAAACCGTGATTCGGCCGGATACCACGCATCCATTCACTGACGGTCTGTGTAACATCCAGACGGAACCCGGCCGTGCTTCCTGACGCATAAAGCGGACCGGCAGCAGGACGGGCGGGTCTTGCGGATATGAATGCGCGCGAGCCATCCGGTAGTGCAAATCTGAAAACACCCGCATCCCAGGGCTCCATGGCCTGCCCCAGCAGCATAACCGTGCATTGCGCCCGGTTGCCGCGCTCATGAGGTAGATCGAGCGGCGCGAAATTTTGGTCAATGTTAAGCTGCGCGGACACGACCGCGGCATCGGCGGGCAATGCCGACAAATCAAATTTGACCGCAGCCTGGTAGGTTTCGAAGATGCGCAAATGACAGCTTTCGCCGCGCATGACCGCTACTTCGTAACCGGCCAGATGACTGACATTGCCATTCGATCCGGTGCTGTCACGCTGGCGCACAAATTCATCCCACAGATAGAGCCGGGTTCCACGCCGGTCAAGAAAGAACGGATAGCAGACACCGAACGTATCGTGGTGATTTTCTCCAAAAATACTGGCGGCTTTTTCGGCTTCAAGTGTCACCGTCTGTTCGGTGAGCGGCCGCAAACCGGCGCAGCCGTAGAGTATGGCGCTACACATCAACAGTAACGCGCCAAAACGCAATGCGGGTGATTTCAGTGGTTGCATCATGTCAAGTCTCCATTCGGGGTTTGCTGTTGCGGTTCATTGTCCAGATCGTCATCACGGTTGTGACCCGTGTAACGGGTAGTTTTATTGCATCAAAGTCAGTAGATTATAATACCCCGTTCGTGGGGTGCAATAAGCGCAGCGCATTGCGCCATATTCTATTGGCGTAGAAATTGGGAAAATGGAGATTATCGGGG
>CAZTCY010000172.1:0-3378 GCA_964612715.1 uncultured Nitrosomonas sp.
AAGAAAACCAATCAGGTTACGGTTGGAAAGCCAATCTCACCGGTAAATGGAACGCTGATAAAAACTATATGATTGAAACCGGCTTCACCAACCCGCGTGTTGATGACAGTCTGTGGTCGCTTGGTTTCACCGCCTTTTTGAAAAACAATGCGGTTCGCATTACCGATGACGTGGAAATTATCGAGCGTCGCGTCGGCGGCAGTGTGACGCTGGGTCGTCGTATTCTTGAGTTGTTACATGGCTCCGTTACTTACCGTCTCGAAAACGTGACGCAGGAGAATCAGGATTTTATTCTGCCCAAGTTCAAGGAAGAGGGCATTTATTCGAGCACGATCTTTGGGCTGTCACGTAATAGCACCAACAATTATCTCGATCCCACCGAGGGCTCGTCGGTAGCCGCGCGCCAAAAATTCACCGGCGGTCCGCTGCTCGGTGGTGATTACCAGTTTATGGAATCGTCGTTCGATGCCTCTTACTATTATCCAATCGATTTCACGGATACTTATCGGACGAATTTCCGCCTGCATGGTGCCATCAGCTATATTTATCCCATGGGTGAGAGGCCCGTGCCTTTCCTGGAGCGTTATCGTTTGGGTGGGTATGATGATTTACGTGGCTTTAAAACGCAGACGATCGGTCCGCACTACAATGCCTTGAATGCGCCCGGAGAGGCGGCCACCCGGATTAATAATGGTGGTGATAAGAAACTGCTCTTCCAGCTCGAGTATTTTATGCCGTTGATTCCGGAAGCCGGCATTAAGGCGGTGGTCTTCGGTGACGCCGGCCGCGTCTATGATGAAAGCGAGGCTATCGAGCTCAAGGATTTTCACTATGATTTTGGCTTTGGTTTCCGCTGGATTACGCCGATCGCGCCCTTCCGCTTTGAATGGGCATACCCGATTATCGATGGCAGGCCGGGAGATTTGAACTTTATCTTTTACTTAGGCTATTAAACGATTACATTAGGTGCACACTTGAACTGGGGGATTTATATGGTTTTCATGCGTTTAGCATTGGTGGTGTGCTTGTCTGGTCTGACCAGCAGTCTGGTGGCGGTAACGGCTCAAGTCCAAGCCAAGGATAAAGCAAAGTTCGCTGTTATTGATATGCAGGCGGTTATTTTGAATGTGGAAGAAGGCAAGGCCGCGCGTGCCGAGCTGGAAGCCGAGATCAAGAAAAAAGAAACTGAGTTCGGCAAACAAAAAACCGAGCTCGATAAAATGAACGAAGAATGGAAAAGCCAGGCGGCGGTACTCAGCGAGTCGGCGCGTTTGAAGAAGCAGCAAGAGTTTCAGGAAAAATTCCTAGAGCTGCGTAATGCCGAGATGGGTTTTCAGCAGGACATCAAACGACGTGAACAGAAAGCCACGCAAAAAATCGCTCTTGGTGTCGCGAAGTTGGTGGAGGACATCTCCAAAGCTCAAGGCTACGAGGCGGTATTTGAAACCAACAGCGCTGGTTTGCTTTATCTCAAAGATCCGGTTGATCTAACCAAAGACGTGATTGCCGCCTATGCCAAGCAGGGTGGGGGCAAGACCGCTAAAAAAGATACCAAGAAAAACTAAGGTTGAGTGAGCAGTATCAGCAATGGAATTTACGGCACCGTTTGGAATTCAGCAGATTGAGCAGTTAATTCCTCATCGTTCACCATTTTTGTTGATCGATCGCGTTAGTCGTTACGAAGTCGGTAAAAGTATCGTTGCCGTCAAAAATATTTCGATGACGGATCCGTATCTGCAGGGGCATTTTCCGGGGCATCCGGTCATGCCCGGCGTGCTGATTATCGAAGGCTTGGCGCAGGCGTCAGCAGTACTTGGACGTTTGACCGATCCTGCGGCGAGCTCGGTTTTATTGACGGAAATTTCCAGTGCGCGATTTCGCCGGCAGGTAGTGCCTGGTGATCAATTGCAGTTGGAAGTAACGGTAGTCAAGCAGCGTAAGCCTTTCTATTGGTTTGCCGGCATCGCAAAAATCGACGGCGAGGATGTTGCGGAAGTACAGTTCTCGGCGCGTTTGGCGTGAGTGGGTAAGACCGGATGTTGGAATTCCCAGAAAATTCAGATTTATTATCATCAGAGCAGGCTAATGCCGCGGGCGTGAAAATTCATCCGAGCGCCCTGGTATCGCGGCGTGCGCAATTAGGAACAAACGTTGTTATTGGTCCAAACGTCATCGTTGGACCGAAAGTGGTGCTTGGTGATGCCGTGGTGCTCGGAGCGGGCGCTATTGTTGACGGGCGAACCATCATCGGCGCTAAAACTCATATTTATCCGTATGCCACGGTTGGTTCGACGCCGCAGGATTTGAAGTATGCCGGCGAAGATACCGAAGTGATCATCGGCGAGGCCAACCGCGTCCGCGAGTATGTCAATATTTCGCTTGGTACCAGCGGGGGCGGTGGGAAAACCGTCCTTGGCAATAACAATCTGATCATGGTGTACACGCACATAGCGCACGATTGTATTATCGCCGATCATTGTATTTTTGCGAATTCCGTGCAGATGGCCGGACATGTCATAGTCGGTAGTCATGTGGTTTTTGGTGGCATGTCGGGAGCGCATCAATTCTGTCGTTTTGGTGATATGGCGATGGTTGGTGCCGGAGCGGTGGTCGTGCAGGATGTGCCGCCGTATTGCATGGTGCAGGGTGATCGTGCGCGTATCAATGGTTTGAACATTGTTGGTTTGCGGCGTGCCGGAGTATCGGCGGCGACTTTACGTGATATCAAAAATATTTATCGTTTGATCTTTAGCGAGAATCTTACCGTTGAGGACGCTCTTGTTGCGATTGAACGCGAGGTTCCTGAAAGTCCCGACCGGCAAAAATTTATCGACTTCCTCAAGCAGAGCGAGCGAGGGCTCTGTAGATGAAACGGTCGCGGACCTATTTTATATCCGCAGGTGAACATTCTGGAGATTTTATAGCCGCGGATTTGGTCCTGGCGTTGCGACAGTTGCTGCCTCAGTACCAACCGATAGGTATTGTCGGCGACAATATGACGAATGCCGGCGTGCGGGAACTTGCGTCCATCGATCAGCTGGGAGTGATGGGTATCAGCGATGTGGTGCGGCGTCTTCACCAATTGCGGATGTTCGAGTCAACGTTGCTGGCGCGTATCGACTATGAGCGTCCCGAATTCGCTGTGTTGGTGGATTTTCCCGGTTTGCATTTTCGTCTTGCGGAACAACTGAAAAAACGTGGTATTCCGGTGGTGCAGTACGTAGCGCCGAAGTTGTGGGCGTGGGGTGAGGCGCGCGCGCCGGCTTTGCGCGATAATTTTGATCTGGTGTTAGGCATTTTGCCGTCGGAAGAAGCCTTTTTTTGCAAGCTGGGAATTAATTATCAGTTTGTTGGGTCGCCGCACAAGGAACGCGCTAC
>CAZTCY010000173.1:0-3365 GCA_964612715.1 uncultured Nitrosomonas sp.
TTCTGTTCATTCCTGGGACACTGGAGCATGATGAAGGGTAAGTTCACGTATTAATTTCCCCTATGACAATTCCTCGGCATTTTTTGCCGAGACTACTCAATGCTTATTTCCTCAATCTGAAATGGAACAACCCGCGTAGGACCGTGTAGGCCTGATTAGCTTCGCGTAATCGGGCTTTCGCATTATTTAAAGTTTTATTTTCGCTATGGCAGGTCGGCTTATTCAGCATTACGCCAGTCAGTGTTGGAAAAATAGGTGCGGGTTTCCTTGACCACGACGCCCGACAACAGCAGCAGGCCGATCAGGTTGGGCAGCGCCATCAGTCCGTTGGCGATGTCGGAGAAGGCCCACACCAGTTCCAGTGACAGCACTGCGCCGAGGTAGATCGCTGCCGAGAACACCAGCCGGTAAGGCACTACGCCTGTACGTCCAACTAAGCGCTCGATGCAGCGTTCACCGTAGTAACACCAGCCAAGCAGGGTAGTGAAAGCGAAAACCAACACACTGAGGGTCACTGTATACGTTCCCCAGCCGCCACCCAGTCCCTGCTCCAGCGCCCAGGCGGTCATCGGTGCGCCGACCAGCCCTTCCTGCATCCAGGCATCGGTGACGATGATCGCGAATGCGGTGAGGCTGACCATGATGAGTGTATCGATAAACGTCTGCGTCATTGACACCATGGCCTGGCGTACCGGCTTGTCAGTGATGGCGGAGGCTGCCGCGATGGCGCCGGTGCCGAGGCCGGACTCGTTAGAGAAGATGCCACGTGCCACGCCCATCTGAATTGCCAGGATCACGGCTGCGCCGGTAAAACCGCCGGCGGCTGCGGTGCCGCTGAAGGCATCGGTAAACACCAGCATAATCGCCGCGGGCAGCCGGTCGGCAAATACAATCAGAACCACCAGGTTGCTGATCATGTAGAGGACGCACATCAGGGGCACCGCACCGGCTGCAAAGCGGGCGATGCGCTTGATGCCGCCAAGGATGACTACTGCTGCGGCGATCGTCATCACGGCACCACTCCAGATCGGCGATATGCCCCAGGTGGACTGGAGCTGTGTCGCGGCGGTGTTGGCCTGTACCATATTGCCGATACCCAATGCGGCGATGGCACCGAATACCGCGAAGGCAATGCCCAGCGTATTACCCCAGAAACCACCGATGCCGTCAGTCAGATAGTACATCGGCCCGCCGCTTTGTTCTCCATGAGCGTCGGTACGCCGGTATTTCACGCCCAGCAGCCCCTCGGCGTATTTCGTCGCCATACCGACCAGGCCGGTTATCCACATCCAGAACAGCGCGCCCGGCCCGCCGATGCCGATGGCTGTTGCGACACCGGCAATGTTGCCGACACCGATGGTTGCCGCCAGCGCTGTTGCCAGCGCCTGATAGTGCGATACATCACCGGTCAGTGCACCGTGCTCCTTGCGGCGGATGAGCGCGAGCCACAGTGCATGCCCGAGTATCCGGAACTGCAGGCCCCGCAGACGGACTGTCAGATACAGACCGGTGAGCAGCAGCAACGGGATCAGCAGGAACGGCCCCCAGACAAAGGTATTGATTGTTGTCAGCGCCGCGCGTAGTTGTTCCATCGTTATTATTCCTCAAGGTGACTGCCGGGCAAGCGGCCGCGACTTTTGTGCATCTTATCGCAATTCATAAAGCTTGATTGATTGTAATTGATGCTTATGCATGGGCTATTGTCGAAGGTAGTTGCCGCATTTCAGTTAGAATGATCAACCGGAGATTACAACGATCGGCATTGATATATTCGAGTACACATCGTTTAAGGAGAAAATATTATGAATCTTCCATTTCAGAGTGATGCGTTGGGTAAATTAACCCTGCGCCTCACTGTAGGCATACTCATACTGTTGCATGGCGTCTATAAGATACTCAACCCGGCTTCTCTCGATTTTATCAGCAAACAGCTGGCTGGCATGAACCTGCCCCAGGCTCTGGCTTACGGGGTTTATCTGGGAGAAGTCATTGCGCCGCTGATGATTATCCTTGGAATATTTTCCCGGTTTGGCGGTTTGCTCGTTTTCGGCAATATGATATTTGCAATCATGCTGGCACACCGCAGTCAATTATTTGCATTCACTGATCACGGTGGACATGCGTTGGAATTGCAGATTTTCTTCTTGCTTGCAGGACTTGCGGTGTTCTTTCTCGGAAGCGGCAGATTTGCCGTTAAACCTGATTAGATACTTCAGCATGGACGGTAATCCCCCCGAAAAATACCAGGAGTCAAAAGTAGAATTTTCTTGTAATTTATAGACAGGAGGTTCTGCAATGAAGAAATCGAAATTCAGTGATAGCCAGATCATGGCGATCCTCAAACAGGCTGAGGCAGGTGTGCCGGTGCTTGAGTTATGCCGTGAACATGGTATGAGTAATGCGACATTTTACAAATGGCGCAGCAAATATGGTGGCATGGATGCATCGATGATAGCCCGGCTGAAGGAACTGGAAGAAGAGAATCGTCGGTTGAAAAAGATGTATGCCGAGGAACGGTTAAAATCAGAGTTACGCAAGGAGGCGCTCGAAAAAAAGTGGTAGTGCCCCGGCGGCGGCGTGAACTGGCTATACAAGCTGTTAAGCAAAGAAAGATCAGCATCCGTTTGGCGTGCGAGACCTATGGTATCAGTGAAACCTGCTACCATTACCGTGCCAGGCTCAGTGCTGATAACCGCATCATTGCTGATTGGCTGCTTCGGCTGACACACAACCAGCGAAACTGGGGTTTTGGTTTATGCTTTCTGTATCTGCGCAATGTGAAGGGTTTTCCCTGGAACTACAAACGTGTTTACCGAATTTACCGAGAACTGGAGCTGAATATGCGGATTAAACCGAAAAAGCGGCTCAAACGCGACAAGCCGGCGGCACTGGTGGTACCGTCAATAATCAATGAAACCTGGTCAATGGATTTTATGCATGATCAGTTGGAAGATGGTCGCAGTTTTCGGTTACTGAATATACTGGATGACTGTAACCGTGAGGGGCTGGGTATAGAGGTGGATTTCTCTTTACCTTCGGGGCGTGTCATACGCACACTGGATCGCCTGATCGAATGGCGTGGCAAGCCCAACCGGCTTCGCTGTGACAATGGTCCCGAATACATTAGTGGTGCATTAGCTACTTGGGCAGAAAGAAACCACATACAGATGGAATTCATACAACCAGGAAATCCGCAGCAAAACGCCCCTACATTGAGCGATACAACAGAACCGTACGCTATGACTGGTTAAGCCATCACAGCTTCGAATCAATCACCGAGGTTCAGGACTATGCAACAAAATGGCTATGGATCACAGCTGTCCCATTAACTGACAACTGAAGAGGCTCAATTCAACCAAAATTGT
>CAZTCY010000174.1:0-3200 GCA_964612715.1 uncultured Nitrosomonas sp.
AGCTTCGTTCCAGCCTGATCGAGATTATCAGCAAGCTTCAACTTATGAGCGCCACGGACCTTGGCAGCGAAAGACTTATCCGTAGCAGAAATCTCATCAAGCATCGGGTGATAAGCATCACGCCATTTCTGAATCTCATTATCGATACGGGCAATATCCATCTCATCGAATTCATCATTCAGTTCATCAACAGCATTACGGGCGAGGATAACTGCATCCTCTTCGCCAATCTCTTCACGAAGCTGAGAAACAAGCTTCTGGTAGGAATCATCGAGAGCTTTCTTACGAGCTTCTTTGGATGCATCGACATCAGGAAGCGACTTGATACGAGCTTTGTAATCATCAATCTTCTGTGCAGCACGGAGATCAGCAGGAGTTGCCTCTCTCTGAATCGTGATACCGCTGGAGCTGATTCTTCTCTCAAGTTCATCCTGAGAGGATTGAGTAATCTTGGGAGCCTCTTGAGGAAGAGCATCAGCAGTAGTAACAGCTTCATCCATGAACCCATACGTAGGAGTTTCAGGGAGCATAGCCTCAATAGCAGACTTCTCAACAGGAACTCCCGGGGTAGTCGTAATCTGAGGCTGTTCACCAAGGGCCTTTTTGGCACGAGTTCTCTTCGGTGGGAGAACATCTGAGGTCGCTTCAATCTCAGGAAGAGTATCTGGAACCTTTGCAGTAGTAGTGACTGAAATGTTATCAACGGAAGGAGGAAGAACACTGGACTCTGTAGGAAGAAGATTCTCAGGAACACTTCTCCCCGCGGCACGAGCGGCACTGCCACCTTCGACGCCGTAGCCTTCAGGAGGAATACCCTTAATGATTCGTTCAATAAGATTAGACTCAGTGTTGTTCAGGTTTGCAACATTCGTAGTCATCTTCTGAATACCACGTTGGATATCATGAAGCCCAAGGTTTCCATACCCAAGTTCCTTACCACGAGTAGCAAGGTAGTTTATGTATGCATCTTCATTCGGGAGAACAACAGCAGGGAGATCGCCAACCTGAGCAGCTCTAATGCCTCTCATTGAAGCATCAGCCATTCTCATAGCCTCAAGTTGACTGGCACCAAGGTTGAGCTGATCTTCAATAAGATTGTTCTGGAACTTCCTAAGTTCAATATTACTGTTCACAACATCAAGATTAGGGACAGCCTTCTTCAGGTTAATGAAAGCAAGAACATCACTGTTTGCGTTATCAATCCAGTTGCCGTTAGAGAATGCACCTTCAGCAGGAGCAACATTCGCAGGAACAACAGATGAAGTACTTGGTTGAGAGAAATCTACAACAGTAGAAGGAACTACATCTGGAATCTCAACATCCTGAATAGTCGGGCTAGGAGTATCGATTACGCTTTCCACATTAGGAATCTCAATAAGTGCACTGGAAGGAACAACCTCATCAACAGCGCCAACAATCTTCGGAATAGAGATAGGCGTAGCAGGGTCAATCACAGGTTGTTCATTGATGATTTGCTGAACTCTATCCTTAACAACATTCCCTTGAGCGCGAATAGATTCATCATCAAGATCCGGGAAGAACTGGCGAAGTTCGTTCATGTACTTCTCATCAGCCTTGGAAACCTTTCTCCCAGACCGAACGATGTACAGAGCTTCGTCAAGAGGATCTTCGAATCTAACCTTGTTCCCACCGAACCCGAGAGGGTTTCGTCCACGAAGAAGTTCACGAGGAAGCACGAACTCTCCAGTTTCATCGATCGCAGCGCCAAACGGAACAGTCCCGGACTTCACGGCAGCACGGCTACCAATGCCAGCGGCTGCACCACCAGCCATCATCTCCCAGATAGAAGGATTGTAGGTATTACCAGCAGCATCGGTGTACTCAGGATCAAAGATAAGGTCAGCACCTGCGCCTACTCCAGCACCTGCGCCACCCGGAAGAATAATATCCTTAGCAAGAGTTCTCGCTCCCTGACTGCCAAGGAACTCATCAAGAAGCTTGCCACCTTGGGCGGCATCGAGAACTTCATCAAAGTACCGAACGCCCTTAGGAAGAACAGGCATGTTCTTATACAGACCACTTCCCGGAGTAATTACAGAAAGAGCAAGCTGTTCAGCAAGAGGTCTCTCGTTGAAGTCATCTCTCTGCTTGTCCATAAACGAGAATGGCATAGTCCAAGGATCTTCAGTGCTTTCCTTAAGATTCTCATAGGTCTTAGAGAACGGAACACCAAACTTTTCAGCAGGCTTCTGCGGTCTTGTCGGATTCCGAGGGTTAGCCTGAGAAAGGAGAGGCTTAACGAAGGGATCCCAAACAGCATCACCAACAAGTTGAGGAGGTTGAGTGAACACAGCTTCAGCGCCGCTGTAGATATTCTTAAAACCGTTCTCAATACCGCCTTCTCTCGTTGATTCTGCATAGAGAAGAGGAAGTCGAACACTCTCACTCATTGCGTCTATCTCTTGAGGAGTAGCGTACTTAGCACTCATACCAGTTTGATAGAGGTATGATCCCTTTTCATCAGGACTCCAAGTATGCCAATCAGGAGGAAGTTCAGACAGTCCCGCGCCCGGCTCAGAAGGATTGTACTGAGGATAATTCAGCGTAGAATCTTCAGGCGCAGCACCGGAGACAGCCCCGCCGATTTTATCGAACACAGACCCGAAACTTCGACCTACATCTGAAGCATTGAGAGATGGAGCAACAAACCCAGCACCGGGCTCTGAGGGGTTGTACTGAGGAACAAATCCACTTGGATCAGGAATGTCTGCGAGATTCGTTCCCATCGACTCATTAAGATCGCCGATCCCAGTAGGACCACCAAGTCCACGGAGATCAAGTACATCATTCCAAGCTTCATTGCCCGGATGCATAGACATGAGTCTTTCCATGAAGCTATCACCAACAGGTGTAAGTTCTGGTTTCGGCAAAGCAGAAATACCCTGCCAGTCAGGACCATCTGAAGTTATGTCAGGGTACCCTGTCTGTTCCCACCACTTGCTACCCCAAGAGGGATACTCATTGGGATCCATTGCGTAGGAAGCATCATAGAATGGGTCACGAGTATTATCGCTAACCATGTCCCCGAATCTGTCACCGATGTTATCGAAGATAGTCCCACGAGTAGGGAGAATCATATCTTCCATTGCTTCAGCGCCACGATCCATCGGCTCACTGAGAAGATCTCCCCAGATATCAGAAGTTCTCCCAAGCGCACTACCAACACCATCAGATGCCCA
>CAZTCY010000175.1:0-3171 GCA_964612715.1 uncultured Nitrosomonas sp.
CGCGTGGGGCACGACGGACTCGAACCGCCGCGCGCGGTTCTACTCGCTCACGCCCGCCGGCAAGCGGCAGCTCGGCAAAGAGAAGGACGCCTGGGAGCGTATGGCGTCCATCATTCACACCGTGCTGCGCGGCGAAGCCTGATCGCCGGGAGACACCAATGCGCGCGATCCGCGAATGACTGATCCGGCTCGCCGGCACCCTGTGCCCGCAGCGCCTCGACAGTGACCTCGAGGCGGAACTGCGCGCGCATGTGGAGCTGGCAGCCGAAGAGGCCGCTCGACGCAGTGAGGCACCAGTCGAGGCACGCCGCCGCGCACTCATCCGATCCGGCGGCACGACGCAGGCCATGGAAGATCTTCGCGGCCAGCGCAGTCTGCCCTGGCTGGCCGACCTTGCGCATGATCTGCGCTACGGCTGGCGGAATCTCGCGAGAAATCCCGGCTTCACGACAGCCGCCGTGCTGTCACTCGCGCTCGGCGTGGGCGCCAGCACCGCCATCTTCAGCCTGATCAATACGCTGTTCCTGCGTCCGCTGCCGGTACAGGCGCCCGGCGAGCTCGTCGAGTTCCTGGTCCAGTATCCCGGCGATCCACGCCTCAACGGGTTCAGTTGGGACGACTACGAGGCGTTCCGCAGCCGTCGCGACGTGCTGTCGGGCGTGGTCGGCCTGCTGCCGGCTCGTATCGACGTGCACCACGCGCAGATCGGACAGGTCGCCGTCAGCGGCGCGGTCGTGGTCAACGACTTCTTCTCGATGCTCGGCATACGACCAGAGGCCGGGCGCCTGATTGGCCCGGAAGACGATCGGCCGAATGCCGCGGGCGCGGTCGTCGCTGTCGTGAGTTGGGAGTTCTGGAACAGCCGCTTCAACGGGGATCCCGGAATCGTCGGCACGCTCCTGACCGTACGTGGGACACCGGTGACTGTCGTGGGCGTTGCACCGCAGGCCTTCACGGGCGTCCAGATGGGCGTCAGCACCGACATCTGGCTCCCGACAGCCATCGTGCGCGGGGGACGGCCCAATATGGGACTGATCGGCCGCCTCGCTTCCGGCGTCTCTATCGCTCAGGCGGCGGCCGCGCTCGAACCGATCGTGCGGCGAGGCACGGAGACCAGCGACGATCCGCTGTGGCGGCAGGCGACGTTCCACGTCGTATCCGCGCGTTCAGGACTGCTGCACAACCTGCGGGATCGATACACCACGCCGCTGCTCGTGCTCATGACAATCGCCGCCCTGCTCCTGGCCGTGGCGTGCACCAACATCGCCGGTCTGCTGCTCGCTCGCGGCCTGGCACGACGCCACGAGTTGGCCCTGCGGCTGTCGCTCGGTGCCGGACGACTCCGAATCGTCCGCCAACTCCTGACGGAATCTCTTCTGCTCTCTGCTGTCGGTACGTCGCTCGGCGCTGCACTCGCCCCCCTCGCCGCCAATACGCTCGTGCAGCTCCTGACGGCCGGCCCGATTCCTGCCGGCTTCGCGATCCACGTGGAACCGGACGTCCGCGTCGTGTTCTTCGTGGTCGGTGTGGTCGTGTGCACCGGACTGTTTTTCGGGCTCGCGCCTGCGTGGCAGATGGGCTCGATGTCCCCACAGTCGTCGCTCCGGAGCCGCGGCCCCATGGGCGAGCCTCGATCGGCGCGGGCCGTCGGGAAGGGCCTCATCGTGGCGCAAATCGCGGTGTCCGTTGTACTGCTGAGCAGCGCCGGCGTGTTTCTTCGCCACCTTTCGAGTCTGCGCACGAGCGACCTCGGCTTCGAACCGGGCTCCGTGCTGGTCGTCACACTGGATGCGTCGGATAGCCGCGACGACGGCCGGCGTCTGGCGCACCTCCACCGGGACGTGCTCGGCCGTCTCGAATCTCTTCCCGGCGTGCGATCGGCCGCCCTGAGCGCGACCACGCCCATCGCGCGAGGCGCGGCCACGCAGTTCGTTCGCGTCGAGGGCTTCGACGAACCGCCTGACGAACGACGACGTGTGCACTTGAACTGGGTGAGCCCCGGCTACTTCGAAACCCTGGGTACGCGGCTCGTCGCGGGTCGCGACTTCCAGTCCGGCGACGAGGGCGGCCCCAACGTGGCGATCGTCAACGAGTCAGTCGCACGCTACTACTTCGGCAACGAGAATCCGATTGGTCGACGTATCTCGTCGATCGACGGCGAGACCGGCACCTACGACATCGTCGGCGTCGTCGCCGACGCGAAGTACGAGACGCTGCACGATCCGGCTCCGCGCACGATCTACCTGCACGCGTTTCAGAGCGGCCACGCGTTCGCCCACGTCGCCCTTCGCACCGCAGGAGACCCGGCTTCACTTGCCGGCCAGGTTCAGCGCACGATGCACGATCAGTCGACGCCGGTGCGCGTCGCCAGCATCACCACGCTCGTGTCGCAGATGGACGCGTCGCTCGTACCGGAGCGCGTCATGGTCTCGCTGTCCGGCTCATTTGCCGTGTTCGGCATGTTGCTCGCGGCCATCGGCCTCTATGGACTGCTGGCCTACACCGTCACGCGACGGACGAACGAGATCGGCGTGCGTATGGCGCTGGGTGCGACGCGACGCCACATCGGTACGATGGTGGCCAGAAGCGCCATCGGCTGACCATCGCGGGTCTTGCAGCCGGTATCCCGCTCGCGTTCTGGGGACGACGACTGGCTGCGGCGTTCGTCGAACGCGTCCCCTCAGACAGTGCGCCGATCATCCTGGCTGCGCTGCTGGTGCTCGGCGTTGCCGCGGCCGCAGCCGCAGTGCCGGCGATTCGCGCCATGCGGGTACGTCCGACTGACGCGCTGCGATACGAGTAGGAAACGCGATCACTCCGCGTTGTCCTGCATCAGCGCAGGAATGTCACGGTGCTGGTGCACCTTCGCCCTCAGCGCCGCGAACCACGCGGCATCAGCGGGCGCGGCCTGGGCCGACCGGGCGCCATCGAGCAGCAGATCGCGCAGCTGCTGGCGATCCTGATTGCGTCTTACGAACGACTTCGGGCTTTCCGGCAACGAGATGTCCATGGCGCTCATCGTTTCAACCTCAGACCCCGCCCTACCGCGCCGGCGGCGCCACGTATTCGCGCCGGGCTCGTGGCGTGAGGCCGCGGGTCGCGACGCGCACGTCGAGGCGGTGGACCTTGCCGTCGCGCTCGGGGGGCTCGAAGCCGAGCACGTACTGGCGG
>CAZTCY010000176.1:0-3081 GCA_964612715.1 uncultured Nitrosomonas sp.
GGACTCAAAATGCTCACATACTTTGTGTATGCTCCGCTTTTTTGTCCAATTTTGCTTTTGCACTGCATCCTTTGATCGAGATCCTGAGAGGATGGCCATCAACGGAGTATAAGTGCGCTGGGGTGCTGAACGGATATTGTGAATCGATCGTTTCTGCGCGATACCCATCCGCGAATCTCAACATGCCTGTCCAGATACTTTTCCAGCGCGGGGAAAAGATTCAAATGATCATTGGCGATGCGCACGTTGACCTGATCGTTAAGAGTCAGGTAGGTAAAGCTGCGTTTTTGCTGCACATGTTTCGGCATGCCGATAAAACGCTGCCAGCCGCGTGAGCCGGACGCAATCTGATCCAGTGAGCGCACCTGATAACCAGGCTCGTTCCAGATTCCCAGCCCTTGCTTTTCGGCCTGTTGCTGTGCACGGCTGAAGGCTTCGGCATAGCGCAGATTGGGTGGAACAATACTCATAAACGCCAACCCTTGTTTGAGCAATTCCAGATTAAGATGCGTGCCGTCAGGCAAAAACACATGGGCGAGTTCACGGTTGTATTTATCTTTTTTTTCCTGATCATATTCCAGGTAGACCTGTTGATTCTTAACCCGGTTCTGTAACCATTCCTTGGCCGCGATGCCGCCGGGTTCGCCCGGCCGGTGACGGCTTTCAATTTCGGGTGTATTGACGCCCAGCAGCCGGACACGCTGACTGTTCCCCAAAATGAGGGTGTCGCCGTCATAAACACTTTTGACAGGATACAGGCGCCGGTATGTCTGGACAGGTATCGTCGTCTGCTGGACATTTTCAGCGTTTCCAGGCGCTTTATCGGTATAGAGTACCCGGCCGGATTCGTCGATGATGCGGTAAATTTCCGCGCCGAAAACGGGGGAGACGATCAACGGGCAGCAAACAACCATGAGTATGCAATAAAGTGTCTTTATGGGATTATTCATGTGCTTGTCAGCCCTTTCCTACTGTAATGCGATGGTCTGTATTCAATGCAGCCTTGCGCGAAATATGCGTTTGATTTGAAAATATGGCACAATTACGGGATCTTAAGTCTGGAAAAAGTAAGAATACAACGGATCACAATGGAATAAAACCACCGCATTGCTGAAACCGTACGGTGATCGTAAACAGTGTTTCGGGTTTTAATGGAGAAATGCCGCACAACAGTGCCGGGCCAGGGAGTTTTTAAAATTTAATGGAAATCGACAGAATCATTGATACCGCTTTTGAGCCAATCTCGAATGTGATTGCGCCAGTCATTTTTTACAGTATGCCGTTATATTCCCCCGCAATGAGCGATTAGCACTATGACATCTGAAGCCCTGGTTGAAATCAGCAATCTGAATTTTTCCTATGATGCACGCCCCATTCTGAAAGGTATCAATATGACCATGAGACGTGGTCAGTTGATCGCCATTATGGGCGGCAGCGGATCGGGAAAAACAACGTTGCTGAGACTGATTGGCGGCGAAGTCATGCCGACGTCCGGCTATGCCAGGGTTTCCGGTCAGATCGTCCATGAACTCGATCGTGACGCGCTTTTTGAGATACGCCGCAAAATGGGCATGTTGTTTCAGTTTGGCGCATTGTTTACTGACCTGTCGGTTTTTGACAATGTCGCTTTTCAAATGCGCGAGCACACCGATTTGCCGGAATCCATGATCCGGGACCTGGTACTTATGAAACTGCATGCCGTGGGACTGCGCGGCGCGCATCATCTGATGCCGGCTGAATTATCCGGCGGCATGGCGCGCCGTGTGGCGCTGGCGCGTTCCATTGCGCTTGATCCCATGCTGATGATGTATGACGAGCCATTCACCGGACTTGACCCGATATCGTTGAGTGTCATTGGCAGTCTGATCCGGCGCATGACTGACACGCTGGGCATGACGTCAGTCATTGTCACGCATGATGTGCAGGAATCGTTAAAAATCGTCGATTACGTCTACTTTATCGCGGACGGCGTGATTGCCGCACACGGCACACCGGCGGAAGTCAGGGGTTCCGTGGCGCCGTTTGTGCATCAGTTCGTGCACGGTGAAGTCGATGGTCCCGTGCCTTTTCATTATCCCGCGCAGCCCTATCGCCGGGATTTAAATTTGGAGAAAGCGCTTGTTTAAACATCTTGCCGCCAGTATTTGCGGCATCGGTCACCGCACCATCGAAGGCATTTGGCAGCTGGGGCATGCCACGCGGTTTTTTCTGCTGGTGCTGCTAAAATCCGGCACCAGTTTCCGGCGCTTTGGCCTGGTCATTCGCGAACTCTACTATGTCGGCGTTTTGTCGCTCATTATCATTGTTGTGTCGGGGCTTTTTGTCGGCATGGTGCTGGGATTGCAGGGCTATGAGACGTTGCAGAAATATGGTTCTGAATCGGCTGTCGGCACGCTGGTTGCCTTGTCGCTGGTGCGCGAACTCGGGCCGGTGGTCGCCGCGCTGCTGTTTGCCAGTCGCGCGGGTTCGGCGATTACAGCCGAGATCGGCCTGATGAAAGCGACTGAGCAATTAGCGGCAATGGGAATGATGGCTGTCGATCCGGTTGCGCGCGTCGTGGCGCCGCGTTTCTGGGCGGGCGTGATTTCCATGCCGTTTCTGGCGGCGATTTTTTCGGTGATGGGCGTGTTCGGCGGTTATCTCGTCGCCGTCGTCTTTATCGGCGTGGATGCCGGTTCATTCTGGTCACAGATGCAAAGTAACGTCGATTTCAGAATTGACATACTCAATGGGTTTATTAAAAGCTGTTTTTTTGGCGTGGCGGTAACCGCTATCGCCGTATTTGAGGGATATGACTCACCGCCGACGGCTGAAGGCGTATCAGGCGCAACAACGCGCACTGTGGTGACATCTTCGCTGGCGATACTGGGGCTTGATTTTATCCTGACGGCTTTCATGTTTAGAGGAATATAAAGTGATGCAACGCAGGACATTGGATTTCTGGGTAGGATTGTTTGTAATGACCGGCATTGCCGCATTGATGTTTCTGAGTCTGAGAGTGGGCAATCTGAATACGTACGGCATCGCTGAGAGCTATGTCATTAAAGGTAATTTTGACAATATCGGCGGCCTCAAGGTCAG
>CAZTCY010000177.1:0-3061 GCA_964612715.1 uncultured Nitrosomonas sp.
TCCTCTCTGCGGGTTGAATATCTGACCGATCCGCTTGGCTTGGATGTGCCGCAGCCCCGGTTGAGTTGGGAACTGGGATCTGCGCCGGAATTGCGCGGGCTCGTTCAGACCGCCTATCAAGTGCAGGTGGCCACCGGGCGGGATGCGCTGGTCGCCGGGAGCGCGGATCTTTGGGATTCGGGAGAAGTGGCTTCTGATGCGACCACGTTCGTCAGTTATGGCGGCCGGCCGCTCGTTTCACGCCTGCAATGTCACTGGCGGGTGCGGGTGCGCGACCAGCGCTCGTGCTGGTCGGACTGGAGCGGGCCGGGCTCCTGGAGCATGGGACCGATGCAGGCCGGCGACTGGCAGGCCCGGTGGATCGGCACGGGTGAAACCTTTGCCGACGACCCGCGTCAGCTTCCGCCGGATCTGGTGCCGCTGGCCGACAACGAGCTGCGCGACCCGTGGCTCCGGCGCAGCGTCAGCCTGCCGGTGGCGCCCGCGCGTGCCACCGCATTCGTGGCCTCGGTGGGGTATCACGAACTGTTCGTCAACGGTCACAAGGTCGGGGAAGCCGTGTTGATGCCCGGGGTGACGGACAATTCCAAGCGGGCCCGCTACGTGGCATATGAGATCGCGCCTTTGCTGCACGCCGGGGAGAACGTGCTGGCTTTGTGGCTCGGCTCGGGGTGGTCGATCTATCGTAATTTCGCGACACCCGACAAGCCGCGCGCGCCGATCGTGCTCGGGCAGTTTGAATTTGATCTGCCCGATGGCTCGAGCCACCGCTGCGTCACCGATGCGTCCTGGAAATGGCATCCCAGCCCGAACCGGCTGCTGGGGGCGTGGTATTTCATGAATTTTGGCGGCGAGGAATACGATGCGGCGCGAGAGATCCCCGGCTGGGCCTCTCCGGGCTTTGACGAGGCCGGATGGAAACCGGCGGTCTGCTTCTCCCCGGCGCTCGAGGTTTCGGCGCACGTGACCGAACCGAACCGCCGGTTGACCGCGCTGAGTCCGGTCCGCATCGACGAGCCGGAGCCGGGGGTGTATTGTGCCGATCTGGGACGCAATTTTTCGGGGTGCGTGGAAATTGCCCTGCATGGGCGTCCCGGGGATCGCGTCGAGATCATGGTTTCCGAACAGGCCGGTGAACCGGTCACGCACCGCCTGCGCAGTGTTTACGTGATCGGTTCGACGGGAAACGGCACGTTCCGGAGCCGTTTCAACTATTGCGCCGGCCGATGGATCACGATTCGTGGCGCCGGCCGGAAGCCGGACTCCGCCGAGGTGCGCGCGTGGGTGGTCCGGACTGACTTTGCGCCGGCGTCATCGTTCTCGTCGTCGCATTCCCTGCTGAACAACATTTACGACACGACGCTTTGGACGCTGGAAAACCTGGCGCTTGGCGGCTACATCGTGGATTGCCCGCACCGGGAACGAATGGGCTATGGCGGTGACGGGCATGCCTCGCTCACCACCGCGCTCACGAACTATGGCTTCGGGGCGTTCTGCACCAAATGGGCGGAGGACTGGCGCGATGTGCAAGGCCGGGCTTCTTCCTGGGCGCACTACCTTCCTCCCGACCAGCCGGGCGGCGGCGGCCTGGAAGAGGGCAACCTTCCCTATACCGCTCCCACCTACTGGGGTGGAGGCGGGCCCGCTTGGAGCGGGTTTTGCATCCATTTGCCGTGGGAGACTTATCTGCATTACGGCGACGTGGCCATTCTCCGGCGCAATCTGCCGACGATGGGAAAATGGCTCGCCTTCCTGGAGACGAAGGCGGTTGACGGCCTGCTCCAGCCGTGGGGCGGCGACTGGGATTTCCTGGGCGACTGGCTGCCCCCGGGAGGACACGGCGTGAACGGACGGACGGACGAGACGCTCTTCTTCAATAATTGCTACTGGGTCTATGCTTTGCAGACGGCCGCGGCGGCCGCCTCAGTTGCTGGTGAGTCGCGTTTGGCCGATGGCTGGCAGAAAAGAGCCGGGCAACTGCGTCAGTCGATCCATGCCCGCTTCTATCAGCCGGCCGACGGCAGTTATGTGAGTGGAAGTCAGGCTGGCCTGGCGATGGCCTTGCTCGCCGAGGTGCCGCCGCCCGAGCTTCGGCCGGTGGTCTGGCAACGCCTTGAGCATGAGATTCGCGAGGTGCGGCGCGGCCACATCCACGCGGGTATAACAGGAGGCGCGATGCTGTTCCTGCTCCTCATGCGGGCGCGGCGCGACGACTTGCTCCATGTCATGGTCGGCCAGCAGGACTATCCCGGATGGGGCTACATGCTGGCGCAGGGAGCCACGACCTGGTGGGAGGCGTGGGGGTTTCATGATTCGCCCAGTCTGTTGCACAGTTCCTACCTTTTCGTGGGCGCATGGTTTGTGCACGGCGTGCTGGGTATCCAGCCCGATCCGGAGCGACCCGGTTTCGGACACTTTTTCGTGCGGCCCGGAGTGACCAATGACCCCGCGTTGGACTGGGCATCGGGTCATTACGATTCGATCCGCGGCCGGATCGCGGTCGCCTGGCACCGTTTCGAAGAGCGGTTCGAGCTGATGGTCGAGGTCCCGGTCAATACAACCGCCACGGTGTTCGTTCCCGTGTCGGATCAGCAAATGGTCGAGGAAGGAGAGAAGCCGTTGGACGAAACAGCAATGACCTGTCTCGGCCGCGACGAAGGCCGGGAGATGATCCGCGTCGGATCCGGCCATTACCGATTCAGCGTTCGGATGCGACCTCCCACCCCTCGGCGCACCGGCGGAGATCAAGGCCATGACGCTTGAGCTGTTCACCGTGACAGGAGCGCCTCCGCCGGGCTGCCACTGATCACCAATTTGCGATTTTCCTCCATTCCTGATGAAACCGATTGTCCAAATATCCCTTGATGTGACCAACATTCCCGAGGCCGTCGCCACGGCGCGTCTCGCGCTTCGCGCCGGCGTTGACTGGCTGGAGGCTGGCACGCCTTTGATCATCGCCGAAGGAATGAACGGGGTCCGGGCCCTGCGCCGCGAGTTTCCCGGCATCCCGATCGTGGCGGACCTGAAGACCATGGACGGCGGCTGGCTCGAAGCGGAGCTC
>CAZTCY010000178.1:0-3039 GCA_964612715.1 uncultured Nitrosomonas sp.
CCGCGGAAACTGACGCAGGTCTACCGAAGCTCATCACTCACGTTCGGCGTCCCTTCTCACGCATCGGTCACGCGGTTCACGAGCCACTCGACGATCGCGTCGAACCGCTCCTGATCGAGCCCGTGTCCGCGATCGACACGCAGCTCGGTGATGAAGTCGCCGGCGACGCTGGCCGCGACCTCGTCGGCATCGCGTGAGTACTTGTCGTCGGTCCCCGACACGACGAACGTTGGCCGAGGTCCGATGGCCGAGAGGACGTCGTGTGTGTCGATCTCGCGAGCCAGCCCTGGCACCGTCTCGAACAGGGTGATGCCAGTGTCCTCCCGACGACGTGTCGCGAAGCTGCACACGGCGCCGCTGATGCACGCGAACCGGCATCGTGCATCCACGGCCGCGTGGTAGAGCGCCGTGTACCCGCCATATGAATGTCCGGCCACACCCACGAGCCGCGCATCCACCTCAGCGGCGTCGATCAGGACGCTCAACGCCCGTTGGGCGTCGTCCAGGCACTTCCGCATCAGCGTGTCGCCATCGAGCAACCTGTAGGCCATCGAGTTGTAGTGCTCGACCCAATCGCGATATCCCGGTTCGACGCCCTGAGTCGATCCCCGTCGATCCTCGAAGGAGATGGCGTCGGGGGCCAGGACGGCAAGGCCTCTCCGGGCGAGCGCCGGCCCGAAGGCCTGATACCGGTCGCCGACGTCGCCGGCGACCTCGCTCTTCCCGAAATGAAACTGCCCGTTGTGCTGGTGGAAGACGACCACGCCGCCGAGCGGTTGGCGACTGGCCGGCATGAACAGGAACGCCGGGATGACGTCACCTTCGAGCCCGCGGTACTCGATCCGTTCGCGCTGGAATCCGTTGGCTTCTTCCAGATCACTTCGCCGGAACTCGACAGGAACAGGATCCGCAAGCGCCAGGCGCGCTCGAAGCGTCGAGGCGAGATCGGTCATCGTCTGAGAACGATAGCCGGAAATCGGATGGTGCCAGCTTCGAATGAGCCCGTCGCCTGTCGACTCAAGGCCGCCCGTGATCCATGTCGTCCCAGGAGGACGCACACGACTACGCCCAGAGGACCGGTCTGGTGTCTAAGCGACCTATGCCGCGCATTCACCGAAATCTGGTTCTCGCCCTGGGGTTCCTGGTCTTTGGCTCAGGCTCGAACGCGAGCGCGCAGACAGCTCCACCGCCAACGCAATTGGTCACAGTCGACGGCCGGGCCATGCGGGTGGCGACGGCGGGACTGGCGCAACGGCAGCCTGGCCAACCCGTCGTCATCCTCGAAGCTGGGACCGGCGAAACCGGCATTGAAACGTGGACGCCGCTTTTTTACCAGATCGCTCAACTGGCCCCTGTGCTGGCGTACGACCGTCGTGGCATCGGGCAGTCGGAACCCGACGCGGTAGCGCCGACGCTGATGCGCGTTGCAGAATCACTGCACAAGCTCCTGCAGCAGATGCGCGTTGCGCCGCCGTACGTATTGGTTGGTCAATCGTGGGGCGGGGTGCTGGCGCGAGCGTTTGCCGGCCGTTACCCCTCCGACGTCGCGGGGCTGGTCTTTATCGACGTCACCGACTTCGAATCGACGCGAGAAGAGAAGGCCGCCGCACTGCCACCGGATGGGCGCCAACGCGCTTTGGAGCCTCCCGTGCTCCCGGCCATCCCTGCGGACACGCCCGCGGGGCTGCGCGCGGAGATCGAACAGATCAGCAGTGAGATGCGGAACGACTATCCGCAAGCTCGCGCTGGCTCCGCTCCCGGCGGTCCCGACCGCCGTCGTGATCGCGACACCACGCGGCCGGCTCAACGGAAATGGCGCCGCCATGGTCCGCCTGCAGATCAACCGACAGATCGAGTGGGCGCTGAACGCGCCGAACGGGCTGTTTGTCACCGCCGCCCACGTCAGTCACCACATTCACCGCGACGATCCAGCCCTCGTTCTTCGGCTCATTGCGCACGTCTTGACGCACACGTCGGCGGACCGATAGCCGTCGACGTCATGGCAAAGATGATCTCGCCGGCTTCATCGACGGCGGTGATCCTCTCTCAAGAGATTCTTCTTTGGCGTGGTCTGACTGATCTTGACGGCTCGCCATATACAATAAGTACATGGCATACTGACCTCTGGAGGTAGGCTGTGCCCCGAACCGCCAAAGTATTCATGACCAACCGCAGTCAGGCCGTCCGGCTGCCGAAGGAGTACCAGTTCTCGACAAACGAGGTCTACATCCGTAAGGACGGTGACGATGTCATCCTCTCGCCTCGGCCGCGTGACTGGGCCTCGTACATCGAGGCGGCGCCGGTCGCGTCGGATGCATTCATGACCGACATCGAGGACCTGCCGGTCCAGGAGCGGGGCGACTGATGCCGCGCTTCATGCTCGATACGGACATCTGCTCCTACGTCATGAAGCGCTCGCACCAGCATGTGATCGACCGCCTGCAGTCGACGTCCGTGGGTGATGCCTGCATCTCCGTCATCACGAGAGCGGAACTGATGTATGGCGTCGAAGCGTCGCCGAAGCGCGTCCATGACGCTGCGGCCCTCGCGGCGTTCCTGCCATACGTCGACGTCCTCGACTTCGACAGCAACGCAGCGCATCACTACGCGGACATTCGGGCCGACCTGAAGAGACGAGGCATGATGATCGGCGCCAACGATCTCTTCATCGCCGCTCACGCGCGAGCTCTCGGGTTGACGCTCGTGACGAACAACACCGCAGAATTCGGTCGTGTGCAGAATCTCTCGATTGAGAACTGGACCGACCCGCCTGTTGATAGCGAGAGCCCCCAGGGGCCGGAGCGCAGCGGCTGAAGCCCATGGGTTCCAGCGGCGTCTCGAACGCGCCCGTCCAAAAGAAGCTGGCCAGCGCCAGATCGTTCCTCTCGCCCGTCGTACCTGTCGTCCCCGTCGCACCTGGAGCTCAAACTCGCCGCAGGATCAGACACTTCAAATACGACGTCTCCGGGACGGTAATCAACGCCGGGTGATCGGCGGCCGCGCCGCGCTTCTCGACCAGCCACACCTGCGCGCGGGCGT
>CAZTCY010000179.1:0-3037 GCA_964612715.1 uncultured Nitrosomonas sp.
CGATGGCCTGGAAGTCACTCGAACAGCCGCGTAACACGTTGATCGAGGACCAGAAGTCCGGTCTCCGCTTCTACCGCCGGGCAACCTGATCACCCGTGAGGTCTGCCATCCGGCCCGCCGGGGAAGCACACACGGCAGCCATTTCACGCAGGCGAAGATGGAGTTTGTGGCTGCCTGGGACTTCCGTACTGTCTCGGGCGAACCGGGTTGTGGCAAGGCTCTTGGGAACCGCTGGAACCGACGCAGGTGGGATGTAGGGGTTCTCGGCCTCCGCGCGACCGGGGAATCTCCCCATTCGCGATCGCGCGGAGGTCTGTGAACCCACGTCCAAGGGTCATTCATCGCGGTGGAGAGTAGTTCTCTGAAGGTTCGGCACCGGCGCCACCTGGGGGGAAGCCCACTCGGCAGCCGCGTGGTTTCTGCCAGCCAGTTGCCTGGCGGCTGCCTGGGACTTCCCTGCTGCACCCAAGCGGAATAGACCTGCGCCAACGGTGCAGCGCCCTGCGTTGGCCTGAACCATAAGGACCTCCGCCACCCAGCCGCTCATCATGCCGTACGGGTGGACCTGATATCGGGGCCGGGAGATCGCATGGGCACCCGTCGTAAAGGTGTCACAGACCCCAGCGATTGGCGCTTGGCGAGAAACTCGTGTGTGCGCTGGGGCCGAGACACCCTCCATCTTGTCTCATTCCCCAATGCGTACGGGTGGACCTGAATCGGCGCAATCAGACCGTTTCGCCCACGTGGTCTGCCGATTCTGTTGTCCACCCTGCTCAGGTAGTTTGCCGATCAGTCTTCCAACCCGACAACGATGATCGTGCCGTCACCCCGAACGAGTACCGGATGATTGTTCCAGAGCTGGACATACCCCATGTATCCTCGTGCCCCTAGGCTCGATCCGAATGGCGGGAGATTAATCGTCTCAATGACCGTGTTTGCAGCCGGGTCAATGGCGACAATGCTGTTCGTGCCGTTGTCCAGAACCAACAACGTCTCTCCTGCCATGACCATAGACAGACCCCCTCTGGGCTGCGTCTCAAATTCAGAGATGGGGGCACCAAGCGTGCCGCTAACCGGATGAACCCTGTAGATGCGAGCTTTGGGTTCATTGTTCAGTCGGGCCGCGACGTAGACCCAATCTCGTGCATCGACAGGATTGGACTGAAGGTCGGGCACGTTTCCGGCAGCAAGGGGCTCTAGAGTCTCTGCATTGAGAATCACCACAACTGCCGGTTGGACGGAACTTGTAGGATCATGCTGGATGGTGGCCGTGACAATGAGGCGACCGTCGAAGAGTTGCAAGTGGGCGCCATCGAGGTTTTTCAGCACGGCATCCACGAGATTGAAGGTGCGAAGTTCCTGACCTGAGATCCGGTCGTACTGCACCACCGTCATGCTCGGCCGGACGGAGTAGACATAGTCCTCGCCGACGACGAGCCCCAACCATTGATGATTCCCCGTCCATCCACGCTCCAGGTCGTTGTAGACAGACGCGAGAGACCAGTCTTTGGCGTACTTGAACATGGCATCAGGCGCATTTTGCGTGGTTGCGAGAACGACACCCTGAGAATCTATCCAGAAGGACAAGCCTGGCGAGCTGTATGGAGCTGACGAATATAGGGAGTTGGTGGATTCCAAGCCTATATAGCTTGCGCCAACCAAATGACCCGAATCAAGCGCGATGCTTACCGGTACGTAGGATTCGCCTGAGACAGGATCATTCTCCAACTGCGCCCGGCCGCTTAGCAAACTGCCATCAGACGTGAGGTAGCCGACGAGCACAATTTGCGACTCCCAGACGACTTCCCGTTCGCCCAAGTCATATCGAATGGTGCGGCCATCTTCGGAAGTGCCATTCGGACCGCTTAGCGAGAAGTAGACCGAGTCGCCGACGACGAGCGGCATCGACGTCAGGAGTTCACCTTCGCCTCCCAGTGTGGCGAGGATGGTGGGGTCGCCGAGGATGGCGCTTTCATCCGAGAGATTCCAACTGTTGCCTTCTCCAGCCCAGTTGGCAACGAGGTTCGGATCGATCTCCGGCGTGAACTCGGGTGTCGCATCCGTAAGTTCGGGTTGGAAGGCGGCGAGGGGCGTGGGGGTCGGCTCGCGGTCGTTGAGCAGAGGCCAGAGACCCCAGATCGCACCGCCACCAATCGCCACGATCAGCAACCAGGCCAGCGCGGTCCAGGTCACGGACATTGGCGAGCGCCGGGTGGGGCGGGATTGGGGCAACGGCGTCGGAATCGGCTGAGGCATCGTCAGGGTGTGCGGCATGATCGCGTGCCTTTCGTACGTATGGATCACATCCTCGTCCAGCAACCATGGATCGGCGGACGCCGGGTCGAGTCCTTCCAGTCCGCCCAGCGCGGTCCAATCGGCCAGCAACTCCCATGTCGCGGCTGCCGCTGGATCGTGCTGCGCCAGGCGGGTCGAATCCCCGGCCATGGCGTCATCAAGAGCATCGTCGAGCTGGTCGGCGGCGGAACGGGATCGTGTCATCGTGTCTCTCGCGGTTCGTGCAGGTGGGCCAGGGCGGTCTTCAGCTTCGCCATCGCCCGGTACTGGTGACTCTTGACGGCCTCGTGACCCAGACCCAATCGGAGGGCGATCTCCCGGCTGGGGTGGCCGTGCAGGCGGAGGATAATGATCGAGCGTTGCGGTTCGGACAGGTCATCGATTGCGCCGTGCAGGAGTTCCCGCGCTTCCTGGGCGATGACGGTCTCATCGAGCGCTGGCGCGGCTGACACCAATGGCAGGTCGGGATCGAGGCGCTCGACACCACGTTTTCGCAGATGGTCGATCAGCAGGTTCCGGGCGATCTGGTAAAGCCAGCCCCGGGCCGATCCCGCCTGGTAGCGGTCGAAGGCCGCCCAGGCGCGGGTGAAAGTCTGGCTGGTCAGGTCTTCGGCCAGCGCCCGATCCCCACCGGTTCGCGCCAGCAGGAACCTGGTGAGCTCTGGCTGGTACTGGTCGAACAGAGCAGCGAACGCCTCCCGGTTCGGCCGGGCGGAGTCCTCCCGTTCGGTGTCGAACGGAT
>CAZTCY010000180.1:0-3022 GCA_964612715.1 uncultured Nitrosomonas sp.
GCCACTACCCGGCCCTCACGCAGGGCGCCGACGGCACGTTCCATCTCGTCTACAGCTCTCACCACAACGACCGGCCCGCCGCGGTGGCGAAGACGATCTCGTACGTGCGCTTCAACGAAGCGTGGGTGAAGGGGCGTTGACATGATGTCCTTCCGCGCCGATCGTCTGGCCACGACGCCGCTCGTGCCGGCCGCGGTGTGGCTCATCGGCGATGTGATGGAGGCACGCGGGCGGCAGGCGCTCTACACGCGCCAGGCGCCGGATCTGCTCAAGGCGCTGCGCGAACAGGCGATGGTGCAGAGCGTCGAGTCGTCGAACCGGATCGAGGGGGTCACCGTCAGTGCGGCGCGCCTGCGGCCGCTCGTGCTCGGCAAGGCAAAGCCGCAGGATCGGTCCGAGGAGGAGGTCCGCAACTACCGCGAGGCGCTCGCACTCGTACATCGCGACTTCGCCACGCTCGATGTCTCTCCGGTCACCATCCAGCGGCTTCACGCCATCTGTCAGGCTGGCGCGGACGATGCGGGGAAGTGGAAGCGGCGGAACAACGAGATTGTTGAGCTGACGCCGGGGGAGGCGCCACGCGTCCGGTTTACGCCCATGACCGCGGCCGGCACACCCGGGGCGATCGACGAGCTCTGTCGGCTCTATCGCGAGACGGTGGCCGACGAGCAGGTGCCGACGCTCGTGGCGGTCGGCGCGTTCGTCTTCGACTTCCTCTGTATTCATCCGTTCCGCGACGGCAACGGTCGCGTGTCGCGTCTGCTCACGCTTCTCCTGTTGTATCAGCGCGGGTTCGAGGTCGGCCGCTACATCAGCCTCGACCGCATCGTCGAGGACGAGCGAGTGCGGTACTACGAGGTGCTGCGCCTCAGCTCGGCTGGCTGGCACGCCGGCACGCACACGCTCGATCCGTGGCTGCTGTTCTTCCTTGGTGTGCTTCGGACGGCCGGACGTGAGTTCGCTGACCGCGCCGGCAGGGTCAAGGCGCCGCGCGGCGCCAAGACGCAACTCGTGGAAGACGTCATCGCCGGCATGGACGGCCCGTTCACGCTGGTCGAACTCGAGCGGCGCTGTCCGCACGTCAGCCGCGACATGGTGCGTCTGGTGTTGAAACGACTTCGGCGACGAGGTCGTGTCGCCTGCATCCATCGCGGACCGGCCGCCACCTGGCGGAAGACGGGGCGGTGGGGCACGGAGCGCGAGAAAGGGTAATTACCCTCTTATCAGGGTAAGAGAGAGGGTAACGTCTCGGCTGGCCCCTCCGGTTTGGCGTCCGGCGGACGATATCTGACGCAGGGCCGGTGTGACGTGGGCCCGGCCCTATGACCTCTGACCTCCAGGACCAGATCTACACGCGCCTCACCGAGTCGGGAGACGGCGACGAGCCGTGGGCCATGGTGGTGCTCGCCGCGCTCGAGGGTGATGCGACGCTCGCGGACTATCTCGACGGCAACGCGGCAGTTGCTCCCGTCGCGGCGCCGGAGACGACGGATGCCGCGTCGAGCGCGGAGCCGCCCGGCGTGTTCCTGTCGTCCATCACGGTGTCGGGCTTCCGCGGCATCGGTCCCACCGCGTCGCTCCAACTCCGCCCCGGTCCCGGCCTCACGCTCGTCGTCGGCCGGAACGGATCGGGCAAGTCGAGCTTCGCCGAGGCGCTCGAGTTCCTCCTTACCGATCGCAACTACCGCTGGGAAAATCGATCGAAAGCGTGGATCGACGGATGGCGGAATCTCCACACGAGCGACGCGTGCGCGGTCAAGGCGGAGCTCGTGGTCGAAGGCAAAGGCCCGCTCACGGTCTCGCGCACGTGGAGTGGTGCCGCTGTCGGCGATGGCGAGACAACGGTGTCCGCAACGGGCGAGCGCGCGCGGGATTTTGCATCGCTCGGCTGGAAGCACGCGCTCGAGACGTTCCGGCCGTTTCTCTCCTACAACGAGCTCGGGTCGTTGCTCGAGGACGGACCGTCGAAGTTGTACGACGCGCTGAGCAGCGTCCTCGGGCTCGACGAGCTCGTGCGTGTGCAGAACGCGCTGGCCTCAGCTCGCAAAGCCAGACAGCAGCACTTCGACGACGCGACGCAGGGCGCGAAGGCCATCATCGATCGCATCGGCGTGTTGCTGCCGTCCGATGATGCGCGCTTCGATGCAACCGCCAGGGCGCTGCGCGGCAACGACTGGGATCTCGACGCACTTGGCGATCTCGTTGCCGGCGATGGCGCGAGCGAGGACTCCGCCGTCGGCCTGCTGCGTCGAATCGCAGAGCTTGCGCTTCCCGACGTGGATGCCATCTCGCGGGCCGTCGAGCACCTTCGCGAGGCTGATGCCGCGTGCGCAGAGTTCGAGGGCAGTGATGCCGAGCGCGCCCGTCGTCGTGCCGATCTGCTGAGTGCGGCGCTTGGTTTTCACCAGTCGCACGACGGGACCGACTGTCCCGTGTGCGGCACTGCCAACGTCCTCTCTACCGCGTGGCGGGATGCCACCACTCAGGAGATCGCGGCGCTGCGTAGTGAAGCCGGCGCCGTCGAGGCCGCAGCCTCGGCGCGCACTGCTGCCGCGCGGGACGCGCAGCGTCTCGTGACCGCGCCGTCGCCGTTGTTGACGCAGGCAGCGGACCTCGGACTCGTAGCACTCGCCGATGCGTCGCAGACGTGGGGCGTCTGGGCGCAGGCGCGCGACATCACCTCGGCCGGCGAGCTCGCACATCATCTCGAAGATCACGCGCTCGGCTTCTCGGAGGCCCTCGCCGCGCTGGTGGCCGAGGCGCAGATGGAAGTGCAGCGCCGTGAAGATCTCTGGCGGCCCATCGCGACCGCGGTTGCCGAGTGGATCGCGGTCGGGCGCAAGGGCAAACGCGCGAAGGCAGCGTTGACGGAAATCAAGGCGGCCGAAGCCTGGTGGAAGACGACGAGCGAGAGCATTCGCAATGAACGGTTCGAGCCCATTGCGTCGCGCGCGATGGCGACGTGGAAGACGCTCCGGCTGCAGAGCAACGTCGATCTGGATGGCGTCGATCTCGAGGGCAC
>CAZTCY010000181.1:0-3011 GCA_964612715.1 uncultured Nitrosomonas sp.
TGATGCGCCGCGCGCAGCCGATTCATGCCATCATCGCTGACCCCAACACCGATGCGGATTTGAAACGCACGCTTAGCACTGTGGCTCGCGTGCGCACATTTGCCAGTACGGCGCTCGGACTTCCCGATAATCGCAGCTATACACACTACGCCGATCTGGAACGGCCCTACGCAGTCTGGAATGTCGTCGCCACACCCGAGCTGTCCACCCGGTTGAAGGAATGGTGTTTCGTGCAGGCCGGCTGCGTGAATTACCGCGGTTTTTTCTCGCAGGCCCGCGCGGAAGACTATGCCCGGAAACTGGCTGGTGAAGGTTATGACGTACATGTCAGCGGTGTACCGGCCTATTCCACACTGGGATGGTTCAATGATCCGGTTTTGAATACGTTTATCCACCATTCCGAATTGGAGCTCGCACGCCTGATATTTCATGAACTGGCACATCAGGTAGTCTTCGTCCCTGGCGATACCGTGTTCAACGAATCGTTTGCGACACTGGTCGAGCAGGAAGGCGTCCGGCGCTGGCTGGCGCATAACAACGCTGCGACGGAATATGCCGAATATCAGGCCCGCCACACGCGTCAGGCGGCTTTCAATACGCTGATTCTGCATCACCGCAGGCGTCTGGATGCGCTCTTTAATACCGATATTGGCGATGCGCAGAAACGCGCCGGGAAAGCGCGCATTTTTAAGGATTTACATGCACAGTTTGAACTCTTAAAAACCAGCAGGGCTGAATTCAACCGTTTTGACCCGTGGTTTGCGCAGCCACTGAACAATGCGCGGCTGGCCAGAGTGTCGATTTATACGCAGCTGCTGCCCGCATTCCAGATGTTGCTCGCGCAGCAGGGCGGCGATATGACGCGTTTTTTTGACGCCGTCAAAACAATCGGCAAATTGCCAAAAACAAAACGCCTGCTCGTATTGCAGCGCATTATTGACGAAAACAGTCAACACGCGATCGCTCGCAGCTTCTGACAGCCTGCGATCCGGAAACCGCCGCAATTTGTGCATGGACCATTGATCCGCGGGGCGGTTAACCGTTGTCCATTCAATCCGGTTTCGGGCGCTGCGTTTTCCATTTGTCATAGCATTCCAGACTGCAATAATGCAATACATAATCGCTCGCTTCGGCGCTTTTGGCTTCGGAAAGCGGTATCTCCTTCAGGCACACTTCGCACGCTACCCTGTCAGGATCAACCGGTCTCATTTTTTCGTTCATGATCATACCTCTTTTGATTGATATTCCGCTGAAAACCCCATTCAGCCAGCTTCAATGCGCGATTTTAACACTTTGTTGAAAAAGCGCGTCATCCGCGCTCAATTCTACAAACGACCCGAAGCCTTCGAGCCGGGCGGTCATTCAACCGGGCATTCATGCAGTGAAAAAACCTGTCGCGTACAGCGGTGTGTTTTCGTATAGAATTTCATGAACGTCAATAAGGTTAACCTGTATTTCGAAAGGATATACCGCTTCTTTCATCATCACAGGCTACGAAGCGTGTTATGCCATAAACAAGGAAGGTCTGCACGATGGATTTGAAACACTATAGAGCAAGTGAATCTGAACAAAAAAGAACTCAAGACTTGATGCGGCTGATCAGTCTTCTTCCAAAAGGAAAAAGTGTTCTTGATATTGGCGCCAGAGACGGTCACTTTTCGGTACTGCTGACAGAACATTATGAAAACGTGACGGCTCTCGACCTGGAAAAACCATTGATTACGCACCCGAAAATTCACTGCGTACAAGGTAACATCACGCAACTGAACTGCAGTGACAATGCGTTTGATCTTGTCTTCTGCGCCGAAGTGCTTGAGCATATTCCTTCTCATCTGCTTCAAAAAGCATGCGCCGAGATCGGCCGCGTTTCAAATGAATATTTACTGATCGGGGTTCCGTATAAACAGGATATCCGCGTCGGCCGGACAACATGCTATTCCTGTGGAAAAAAGAACCCGCCCTGGGGGCATGTCAACCGTTTCGATACCGATAAACTGCAGCGCTTGTTTCCTGCGTTCCATTTACATGAAGTATCGTTCGTCGGAGAAACCGATATGCAGACCAATTTCCTTTCTGCGTTTCTGATGGATCTGGCAGGCAATCCCTACGGCACGTACGAACAGGAAGAAACCTGTATTCAATGCGGCGAGAAACTCAAGACGCCGCCCGAAAGATCCTTGTTACAGAAAATATATACAAAACTGGCTTTTTATATTCAATCTATTCAGAAGCCTTTTTGCAAAGCGCACCCGAACTGGATTCACCTGGTCTTTCGGCGAAAAACAGCATAGCTGCCGCCTTAAACGCGTGACAGCACAATATATGATTATGCGGAACACGGCACGCCATTGCAGGCACTACGGCCATTGCCGCATAATTTCATCAATGCGCGCCTGAAACTTTACTGACAAGGTCTTTTTATGACACACAAAGCCATCATCGTCGCCCTGTGCGCACTACTCGTATCCGCATGTGCGGGCATGATCAATTCGAAAGAAAAACCTGTACTGCAGGAAACAACACTGCCAGGCGAACACAATCAGTTGGCGCGTTGCCTGATGAACAGCCTGTCCGCCGACAGCAGGACGTTTATGCGCATTTTTCATTTCAAATCGCGCGCGTATCCCGCAATCGCAGCGTCAGAAATTCACGCTTACGATACCCGATTCCTGCCCTATGTCTATGCCAGCAATTCCCCGCAGAACCCTGATGGTATCAGGGATTACATCACATATTCGCCGGAAGTCATGCGCAACACGCAGAACCTGATCGGCGCCGAATACATGTATGGCTTTGCCTTCACGCTCCGGCAAACCGGTGAAAACGCGGTGGCTGTGTCGCTCAGAGGAAGTCCGTATGTCGGCGGAATTGCGTGGGATTATTTACAGCAATGCGCCGCTGACGCGGATTAAGAATCTGCCGGATTCTCCTGATCGCCCGCTATCGCCTGCTGCCAGGCCTGCACGGCGGCAGAAAAGGTTGCAAGAGGAATCCGTGTGTTTTGTCCGGCG
>CAZTCY010000182.1:0-2989 GCA_964612715.1 uncultured Nitrosomonas sp.
CGAGCAGACTCGAAGGATTGATGCTGCAAATCGCGCAGAAAACCAGTAGTGACGGTAAACTTTTTGGTTCTGTAACCACCGCAAATATCGCCGAAGCCTTGAAGGCACAGGGGTTTGACATTGATAAATCGATGATTCGCATGCCGCAGGGTCAGCTCAAGCAGGTTGGTGATTACCCGATCAAAGTCGCATTATATGGCGATATTTCGGCGCAAATCACCGTCTCGGTGTTGGGTGAGGCAATTCTCTGAGGAGAGGATCTATCACGTAGGTCTGGAAAAGGACTCATCCGAGTCCTTTTTTATTTTTTGGCGTTGGGTAAATGTTAAAATAAAGCATCCTCATCCCATAAAACTGCTTCATCAACTGAACGTCAATGGCACACTCTATGTTTAATATCGGTACAGGCGAAATGCTGGAACCGCTAAAGACCCCACCACATTCCGTAGAGACGGAGCAATCTGTGCTCGGTGGATTGATGCTGGACAATCAGGCGTGGGATAAAGTTGCTGACATTATCACCGATGACGATTTTTACCGTCATGATCATCGATTGATCTACCGTCATATCTGTAAGTTAATCGAGCACAACAAACCTGCCGATGTCGTAACGGTTGCCGAATCGCTGGAATTATCCGCGGAATTACAGACGGTTGGTGGACTGGCCTATATCGGCAGTATTGTACAAAACACGCCTTCTGCAGCCAATATCAAACGCTATGCCGAGATCGTTCGCGAACGATCGATTATGCGTAATCTGGCACAAATTGGCGTGCAGATTACAGAATCGGCCTACAGCCCGGCGGGGCGTTCGGCAGCCAATCTGCTCGATGAAGCTGAATCCAAGGTTTTTGAAATCGCGGAAGAAGGCGCGCGCGGTAAACAAGGGTTTGTTGATATTCAGCCCCTGTTAAAAGAGGTTGTCGAGCGGATTGAATTACTCTACAGCCGGGACAATCCCAGTGAAGTGACCGGTATCGCATCCGGTTTTCACGATCTTGATCAAAAAACTTCCGGTTTTCAAGCGGGCGATCTGATTATTGTCGCCGGAAGACCATCGATGGGCAAAACGGCATTTTCTCTGAATATTGCTGAACATGTTGCGCTCGAACTGAAAAAACCCGTTGCGGTTTTCAGCATGGAAATGGGGGGCGCGCAGCTGGCCATGCGGATGTTAGGATCGGTCGGGCGACTGGACCAGCATAAAGTGCGTACCGGCCGTCTCGATGATGATGATTGGCCAAAACTGACGCACGCGCTGGGTAAGCTGAATGATTCACCGATCTATATCGACGAAAGTGCGGCGCTCAATGCGCTTGAAGTGCGCGCAAGGGCCAGGCGGCTTTACCGCCAGCATAATGGACTGGGTTTAATTGTTATTGATTATCTGCAATTGATGTCTTCGAGCAGTTCGGGAGAAAACAGGGCGACGGAGATTTCAGAAATTTCCCGCGCATTGAAAAGTCTGGCCAAGGAGCTGAAAGTGCCGGTTATTGCATTGTCACAGCTGAATCGCAGTCTGGAGCAACGCCCCAACAAGCGTCCGGTAATGTCCGATCTGCGTGAGTCCGGTGCAATTGAACAGGATGCCGATGTCATTCTGTTTATTTATCGTGACGAAGTTTACAATCCGGAAACCCAGGATAAGGGTGTCGCTGAGATTATTATCGGAAAACAGCGTAACGGGCCGATCGGCAAAGTCAATTTGACATTCCTGGGGGAATATACACGTTTCGAAAGTCATGCGAGAGCGGAGTATTATTGAGTTCGTATGCTGACGCGGCGGGTGATTGATCAACCGGTTAAATTGGAATGCTTTGAATCCGGTAAATCGTCTTGTTCTGCTGGGCGCCAGTAATCTGACACTGTCGCTGCGCTTGATTATTCAGCTCATGCAGCAGTATTACGGTGGTCCGAGTGAGGTTCTGGTTGCTGCCGGGCACGGGCGCTCGTATGGGCTGAGCAGTCAGGTGCTGATACGCCAGCTGCCCGGTATCGTTCAAAGCGGATTGTGGCGACAATTGCATTCTGCTGAGCCCGGTGTGATTCCCGTTACGTATGCTTTTTTAACCGATGTCGGCAATGATATTCCTTATGGGGCTGCACCAGAAGAAATTCTGAGCTGGGTATCCTGGTGTGTAGCGCAATTGCAGCGACGTCGTGCGCATATTGTGATGACGAATTTACCGATTGCTTCAATTGAGTCATTGTCTGAAGGACGTTTTAATCTATTGCGTAATATATTATTTCCGTCGTGTAGACTTTCAAGGACGGAAGTGATAGCGCGTGCGCGGGTGGTGCATCAGGGATTGATTCATCTGGCTGAGCGCCGCCAGCTGACCGTGTGTGAGGTGGAGCCGGACTGGGCGGGTTTTGACGGCATTCATATCGCATACTGGAAGCGTTGTGCATTCTATCGGCAAATACTGAAATTGTTCGAACAGACCGGTCAAGGTGATGGCCAATCGGAAGGGCGGGTTCATCGCGATACGGTAACAGAGCATACCGGTAGTTTCCTGCCCTGGCAGCGGCGCCCTCGTTTTGCCGTGTGCCGAATGCTTGGAACGGTCAAACGGGTGCCGCAACCGAGTGGTTTTTTCAAAGATCAGACCGCAGTTTCGCTGTATTGACAGGTATAACCGCTATTAACTGCAATGCGGTTTCTGCCCGCCTGTTTTGCCTTATATAAGGCGCTGTCTGCGGCAGCGACCAGCGCCTGGCCAATTTCATTCAGTGTTTTATTTTCATCCGCAAACTTCTGGAAATCTGCAATACCGATTGAAACCGTGACTTGCAGCACGTGTTCTTCGTATTGACAGCGGTGTTTCTGAATACATTTTCTTATCCGTTCAGCGATGTCAAGCGCCTGCCTGTGATTGGTATCCGGTAGCAGAATCACGAATTCCTCTCCACCGTAGCGGCCGACGACATCGGTTGCGCGCAGTTCCCTGCGGATGATGCTCGCGACTTGCTTGAGTATGAGATCGCC
>CAZTCY010000183.1:0-2979 GCA_964612715.1 uncultured Nitrosomonas sp.
CGACGGTCGTGGCGATGCGGTCGACACTCGACGTCACGGCGCTCCGGCAGCCGGGCACGCTGTACGCGTCGCTGCCCGACGGACGCGTCGGCAACTTCTACAACGTCCAGGTGTTCAACCGGACCGGCGACGCCATGCCGTTCGAGATGCGCGTCGTCGAGCCGGCCGGCGCCACCGTGACGCCGCTCGGGCTCGACTTCGAAGTCGGGCCGCATGCCCTGCTCGAGGGCCGCATGCTCGTGGCGGTGTCGAGCGCCATTCTCGGCGGCCGGCAGAGTGTGCCCGTCAAGCTCGAGGTGCGCGCCGGCGGGCGAGTGATTCAGGAACTGACGTCCGCATTCATCGGGCCGCCCGGTGGCGCGGCGCGGGCAGAGACGAACGTGAGCGCGGGAGGGGAGCCATGAAGATTCGCCTGCACTGGGGAACGGGCATTGCGCTGGTGTATGTGGCATTTGCCGCGGCGACCGTGGGCTTCGTCATCTTCGCCATCGCGCACCCGGCCGCGCTGGTGACCGACGACTACTATCAGGACGCGACACGTCACGACCAGCGGATGGCGGCCGTCGCCAATGCGCACGTCATCGGCGCGTCGGTGCAGCTCATCGACGAAGGCCTGGCGCCGCCGACCGCCGTCCTGGTCGTCGCGCCGGAACACGCCGGGCGCGCGCGCGGTTCGATTACGTGGTACCGCGCATCGGATATCTCGGCCGACCGCGTCGTGCCGATGGCGATCGACGACACCGGACAACAGCGGCTGCCGACGGCTGGTCTCGCGCCGGGACACTGGCGCCTGAAGGTCGGCTGGGACGTGGACGGGCGGCCCTTCTACCTCGAGCGGACGATCTTCGTGCCGCGATGACCGGACACCTGGCGGCCCTCGTGCTGGGGTTCGCGGGCAGCCTGCACTGCGTGGCGATGTGCGGACCGCTCGCCGGCGCCGTGGCGCCGGCATTCGGCCGCGGCATCGTGGCCGGCACGATCTACCAGGCCGGCCGGATGTCGACGTACGTACTGGTCGGCATTGCCGCCGGCGCGGCCGGCGGTGTTCTTGCGGGTTTCGCGGGACTTGGACGAGTGGTGTCGGTGGCCGCCGGCGCGGTCATGCTCGTCACGGCCGCTGGCCAGGCCGCGCGCTGGCGTCCGGCCGCCACGGGATGGTGGGCGGGACGACTCGGCCGCCTGCTGGCGCGCGCCGCCGCGATTCGCGCCGCCCGTCCGCGCACCAGCGCGTTTGCCGCCGGTGCGCTCAACGGCGCGCTGCCGTGCGGTCTCGTCTATGCGGCGGCCATCGTCGCTGCCACCGCGGGCAACGCCGTCAGCGGCGCCACGCTCATGTTGACCTTCGGCGCCGGCACCATTCCCGCCATGATGGCCGCATGGATGGCCACGTCGTTCGTCCCCTCAACCGTTCGCCGCCGCCTGCGATTCGTGACGCCTGTCGTGCTCGTTGTCGTGGGATTGATGTTGATCGGAAGAGGGATGGAGAGCTCGGGGACAACAGGTTCGACGGGGGCGACAGGCGACAGCAACCCGCAGTTGCACCAGCATTGAACCTCGCAGGGGTCACCCGCCGTGCCGGCGATGGCAGGTTGCTCTCGCCCGTCGCGCCTGTCGTGCCTGAGAGCTATTGCTGCAACTGGAACTTGTCGATCCGGTAGTGAATCTGATCGCGATTGAGACCGAGGAGCTTTGCCGCGCGCGTCTGGTTCCAGCCGGTGCGTTCGAGGGCCTGCCGCACGAGATCGCGCTCGACGGTTTCGAGCACGATGCCCTCCGCCGGAAGGTCGATGACCTGACTGCCCGCGCGGGCGTTGGGAAGCGGGAAATCCACCGGTTCGAGCGTGTCTCCCGTGGCCAGGAGCATGGCGCGCTCGACGAGATTGCGGAGTTCCCGGACGTTGCCCGGCCAGCTGTGGCTGCGCAACAGCGTGAGCGCCGCTGGTGACACGCCCTTGATCGCCTTCTTGAACTCGCGATTGAACGCGTCGACGTAGAACGCGACCAGCGCGGGCACGTCTTCGAGGTGCGCGCGCAGCGGCGGCAGCTTCAGCGGCAGCACGTTGAGGCGGTAGAAGAGATCCTCGCGGAAGCGCCCGGCCCGCACTTCGTCTTCGAGCGTCCGGTTCGTGGCGGCGACCACGCGGACGTCGACGCGCATGTCCGAGCTGCCGCCCACGCGTCGGAACGCCTTCTCTTCGAGGAACCGAAGGATCTTGGCCTGCAGCGGCGGCGTCATCTCGCCGATCTCGTCGAGGAACACCGTGCCGCCGTCGGCCTGTTCGAGCAGGCCGCGTTTCTGCTGCCGTGCGTCGGTGAACGCGCCGCGTTCGTACCCGAAGAGCTCGCTTTCGAGCAGGTTCTCGGGCAGCGCCGAGCAGGTGATGTTGACGAACGGCTTGCCCGCGCGCGCACTCGCGTAGTGCAGGACTTTCGCGGTCAGGTCCTTGCCCGTCCCGCTTTCTCCCGTCAGGAGCACGGTCGACGCCGGGCTGGCCGCGATGCGCGCGAGCAGCGACTTGAACTCGCGCATCTCCACCGAGTTGCCGACGATGCGGTCGAGGGCATAGGGCTCGGCCTGCGACTGGTGCAGCCGGCGCACTTCTCGCCGCAGGCGCGTCGTTTCGAGCGCCTGCTCGACCATCACCACCAGCGCCTCGAGATCGAACGGCTTGTTGGCGAAATGGTAGGCGCCGAGCTTCATCGCCGTCACGGCCGCGTCGACGTTGGCGTACGCGGTCAGCAGAATCACGATGGTGTCGGGCTGCGTCTGCTTGAGCTGCGTCAGCACCGCGAGGCCGTCGATGTCCGGCAGGCGGAAGTCCACGATGGCCAGGTCGATGCCCGCCGCGGCCGCGGCGAGCCCGCTCTGGCCGTCTTCGGCTTCGACCACCCGGTAGCCGGCCGTCTCCAGACGTCTGGCGATTGAACGGCGGATCAGCCGTTCGTCGTCGAGCACGAGAATGGTTTCGTGTGTCATGG
>CAZTCY010000184.1:0-2975 GCA_964612715.1 uncultured Nitrosomonas sp.
TTTCTCCACGCAATGTACGAATTGTTTGATATGCAGTAGCAGCAGCTTGAATCGCCTCAGTATTAGCCGCGGCGAATACACTCACACTACCTATGCTCAACAAAATACAAGTTATGCCCATAATCAACGATTTGTTTATCGAAGTTACGAGTCTCTTTAATAAAAACATGGGAGCTCCTCCTTAAAATTAACAACATTAACTAACATCTACAAATTATTATTATTTTTAATCTTAACTATAATGATAATAATTTCTATTTACAAAATTAATTAAAATCATCGCATTAAATAATTCCTACGTTTCCTAAAAGTTGGCAATCAAAGTAGCGCGGATTGCAATGGGAGAACCAGGTGTAATATTGTTATTGTTGTGTACTGATGCGTAGTAATTGACATCAAACAAATTCTCGATATTCAATTGTGCGCGAACATGATTTGTCAGCCTTGCAAACAACGCTGCATCCACCCGCGTAAAATCCGGTATTCTGATGGTGTTATCCGCTGAAGCGAACATATTGCCACGATAAATCACACCAAATGCCGCGCCTATTCGTGGTGTAAAATCATATCGGTTCCATACCGAGAAAGTATGGCGGGGAAGCTCTCCTACCGTAGCCCCTTTTCGGGCGACACCTTGTATAGCACTGGTAAATTCTCCGTCTTGATAGGCATAACCACCCATGACACTCCAATTCGGCGTCAGTTGACCACTGAGACTTACTTCAACCCCTTCGGTACGTTGACCTTTAGATAAGAAAGTTCGCGATGGATCGTTCGGATCAGCCGTGATGGCATTGGTTCGATCCAATTGAAATACAGCGCCTGTTAACGCTAAATCCGGGCGAATATCCCATTTAATTCCTGTTTCAAGTGTCGTGAATTTTTCTGGCTTCAGCACAGCCGTCGTTACCGTTATACCTGTCAGTTGATCGCCCGCCCGCGGAACATAGGCTTGGCTATAACTGGCATACAATGAAACAGCTTCGATAGGTTTATAAATGACGCCAAAGCGTGGCGCAATCAGATCATCTCTTGTTTTCAGGTGTGTTCTGCCTGCATTTTTCTGCTGAAAATCCACTTCGAACAGATCGTAGCGAACCCCCGCGATCAGTTGAAGTTGCGGCAGCAGCTCTATCTGATCCTGAATATATAACGATGTGACATCGACCACGCTGCGATTATGCGCATCGGTGTCTCTCGTCGCATAATCGACTGGTGCATTAGTTGTCGGATTACTTAAGGGTACACGGAAGTTAACCTGCCCTTCATCATGATTAAAAAAACCATTTTTCCGCAAGTTGAGCGTTTCCTGACGCCCCACTTCGACACCCGTCATCAGCGTATGCGAAATAGGACCGGTATTGAATGAATAAAGCAAATTTGTTTGATTAAAAACATTTTCACGTGTTGTTGTATTGTTATACGCACCCAGTGACAGCAAATTCACGCCAGGAATGACCTGACCATTCGCAAATATGTTTTGATAGAATTTGTCGTAGGTTGCGTAATTTGTCCGGTTTTGTAACGTCACTCCGGAATCAAATTTATGCTCGATCAGCGAATTGAATGACAGCACCTCAATATTTGTATGACTACGTTTCGGATCACCAAAGAACCGCGATTCATGAACCTTAACAGGTCGCCCCAGCAATGAGGGAATGCCTCGGTCGGCCGTACGGTCATCATGAAATCGTTCCATATTGGCAACTATTTTAGTGCGATGCGTAGGCCTAATCGTGACTGTTGGAGATACGCCGAGCCGCTCCATACTTACGCCATCGCGAAAACTGCCGGCATCTTCATACACTGCATTCAAGCGAACCGTCGCCACATCATTAATGACATAGCCGACATCCGCAGACATCCTTTTTTGCTCAAACGACCCGCCCTGGAATGAAAACTCCCGCACAGGATCCCAATTAGCTTGTTTCGACACGCGATTGACAACGCCGCCCGAACCGCCGCGGCCAAAAATCATACCATTGGCGCCTTTGAGCACTTCAATACGTTCAATGTTATAAAGGTCTCGATAGAATTCTGCGTCATCTCGGATACCATCGATGAAAAAATCCCCTGTTGAGCGATTACCACGGAATACAAGCGCATCACGATTACCTTCACCTTGTGATACACCAACGCCGGGAACGTAACGAACAGCATCGGCAAGACTCCGGATCGATTGATCTTTAATAAAATCGTCTGTAATCACGGTAATCGACTGCGGCACATCGCGCAGCAATGTGTTTGTTTTAGTCGCAGTCGTGGTGCTGGTAGCAGCGTAACGATTGATCGTATCCGCCGTGATCTGAATCGAGGGCAAGGTTACGACCTGCTCAGCTCCGGTCGCTGACGCCAGCGTCGTAATGACATAACCTTCTTTTGATTGCAGAATTTGTAAACCGGAATTTTCCAGCAACCGGTCAAGCCCCTGCTTAATCTCGAAATCACCAGTTAATCCCAAAGACACTCTTCCCTGTAACAGGGCGGGATCAAAAGTCAGTTTTACCCCGGATTGCTGTGCAAACTGCGCTAACGCATCCTGCAAAGGTCCGGCTTTAATCGCATAGAATTTTGCGGTGGGTGCTGCATTGACTGAAGATTCGGCCATACCGGGCCGGGGAGGATAGAAAAATATGTGAACCAGGCTGATAAATACAACTAAACTGATTCTCCCTATCGGGCTACGGATTCTCATCATGCGCAGGAACATTATTTATGCTTTTAATCAGACCGGGTACAAAAATTTATGTCAAACAAACGGCTATTGAAAAAGAAATAATTACCGGACAAGTGTCTAAATAAACCGGACGCGCAACAAGACGTATGATCACTGTTCATCAGCACAAAGCAACACCAGAAATTTCTTTATTATCAAAACATATTATCTTATTACTAATAATGATAATAATTCGCGATTATACTCTGGCACTTATAAAATGCAACTTAAGTTGTAATATTATTGCAATATAAAACGA
>CAZTCY010000185.1:0-2970 GCA_964612715.1 uncultured Nitrosomonas sp.
GTGGAACGGTTCGACGTGCCGCTCAGTGGCGATCACGACGAACTGGCCGCCGTGAGTTCGCCGGTCATCGTCATCGCCGACGACAGCGCGTCCGGTGCCTGGGAGGGCGAGCGCGGCCTGGCGCTCGTGCAGCGGCTGGTCCGCGCGGGCACCACGGCCACGTTCGTGTTCGCCGCTTCGTCACAGGTCTGGTTGATGGAAAAGGTGTATGCCGAGGTCCGTGTCCCGGCCGACCGCCTCGTCGGCACGGCCCCATCGGCGATCGCAGGTGCCGTGCGCGCGCTTGCCGGTCTCGAGCTCGGTGTCGCGTCGGTACAGCTCACCGTGGCCGGACGGCCGCCGGCGCTGGTCATCGGGTGGTCGTCAGCCACCACCGACGGCACGTTCCTGACCGACCGCGTGCCCGCGCATCGTCTGATGGCGATCTCGAACGCGCTGCCGAAGCTCTGGCCGCCAGCACCATATGCCATCGCCTCGGCAACTGCTCAGGTGATCGACGCGCTGGCCTGCAGCAGTCGACGCCTGCTGCCCGCGCTCACCATCGTCGACGGTGAACTCGGCGTGCGCGGCAGGGCTGTCATGCTTCCGCTGGAGCTTGGCCGCGGCCGCGTGCTCGGCCACGTGATGCCATCGCTGAGTCCGCAGGAGATGACGGAGATGACGAGCGGCCTGGCGTAGATCCTTACAGGCTCCTCAGCGCGACATTCGGATCGACGCGCGATGCCCGGCGAGCCGGGAGATAACACGCCAGGAGCCCGGCGGCGAGAAACAAGCCGGCCACTCCAAGAAGCGTCCCGACGTCGAATGGCAACTCCAGACCGGGCATGGTCGAACGCAGGCCAATGCCCGCCAGCACGGCAGGAAAGAACCCGCCGATCAAGCCGAACACCACAGGCCTGAGCCCTTCGCGAATGACCATGCGCTGGATGCCGCCGGCCGTGGCGCCAAGAGCGAGACGCAGGCCGACCTCGCGCGTGCGTGCGGCGACCAGATGTGCCATCACGCCATACAGCCCCGCCAGCGCCAGCAGCAGCGCGAAAATCCCGAGCAGCCCGGCGATGCCGGCGAAGATGCGCTGGAACCGTGTGTCCGGTCCGGCCACGGCACTGCCGGTGCCAATCTGCGCGATGGCAAGGTGCGGATCGACGGCCGCAATCGCTTCGCGGAGAACGCCGACCGCTGATTCGGGATCGCCGGCAGCACGCACCGAGAACACCAGGCGGGCGTCGTACGGCGGCGTGAATGGAAGATAGGCAACGCCGGCCGTAAGGGTCTCGGTATCCGACATCACGCCGGCCACCGTCAGAACCTCTGGCGGACGCAGCGCTTCACCCACCATTGGCTGCCGCTCGATGGTCACGGTACGGCCAACCGCCGATTCCTCGCGAAAGAGAGTCTCGGCGGCCCGTCGGCTGAGCACGACGACCGCTGCCGCCTCAGCATCGCGTCCGTCGAGCAGGCGGCCTTCGACCAGTGAGAGTCCGAGCGTGCGGCCGATTTCAGGTGTCGACGCAACGACCTCGACGAACGCCGTCACATTGTCCGAACGAAGGGCGGCGCGGCGGCTTCGGAACGAGACCGGCAGTCCCGACGAGACCGACGCGGACTCGACATCGGGCCGCCGCAGTCTCGTGAGGACCTCGCTCACTAGGCGTCCCACCGTTGATTCGTCGTATCCCTGGCCGCTGAAGTCGACCTCCGCCACAGCCAGCCGATCGAGATCGATACCCATATCGACCGCGGACTCGCGGCGCACCTGCGTGACGAACACACTCGCCAACGCGACCAGCAGGACCGACACACCAACCTGCAGCGCGATCAGCAGTCGCCGGCCACGCCAACGGCCAGCCGTCGTACTGCCCTCCGACGCCATGGCGGAACGGATGTCGCGTGTCGACGTGAGTGCCGGGACGACTCCGGCCACAATCAGCACGAGCAATGCGGCAGCAGACGTCACCACCAGGGCGAACCAGCCGAACGTCGGGTCCGCCTGAAGCGCGAGGCCGTTGACCGAGAACCCGGTTCCAAGGACGCGCATGAGGCCCGACGCCACGAGAAAACTGGCCAGGCCGCCGACGACGACAATCACGACACTCTCGGAGACCGTTTCTCGGACCAGACGAAAGCGCGAAGCGCCAAGGGCCTTGCGCACCGAGAGATCCTGCCGCCGGCGCGAGGCTCGGGCGAATGCAAGGTTCGCCACGTTGGTGGCGGCAACCAGCAGCACGAGCCCGACCGCAACGAGCACGGCCGCCACCAGTCGCCACGCCAGGAAGTCGGGTACACCGAACACTCGGCTGCTCAATGGTGCAACCGTCCAACTGTCCCGGTTCGCCCTGAACCCGGTTCGGAACCGGGGTTCGATGTCTTCGCCCAGCGGGAAGTCGACATCGAGCTGCCGCGCAATCGTCGACACCTGCGCGCGCGCCTGCGCGATTGCCTGTCCAGTTCCCAGACGTCCGCGCACGAACAGCCATCGCCGGTCTCTGGAGTCGGCCTCGAACGTACCGCGTGCGGTGGCAAACACGGGGCTCAGGGCGGCCGTCCCCATCGGCAGCCAGACGGACGTGGGCGCGAGCCCGCCGTTGAACAGGCCACGGAAGTCCTCGGCCGCAACTCCGACGATGGCGTAGTCGACGCCGGCGACCCTGATGGTCTGGCGCAGAGCCTCATCGCGCCCGTCGAAGGTCTGCAGCCAGAGCCGATGACTGATGACAGCCACCAGCGGCGCGGCCGCATCGTCGTCGGCAGGACCGAGCGTGCGGCCGATCCGCGCGCGCACGCCGTGCGTGGTGAAATAGTCGCCGGTCACCCACTCTCCGATGCCGCTCGCCGTGATGCCGTTCAGAGAGTAACCGGCGTGAAACCACGCCCACGCGGACATGCTCTCGAAGACGTCCTGGCGCGCGCGCAGGTCCTGATAGTCGGGCCACGACAGGTGCACTATCGGACCGCCGCCCTGAGGCGCAT
>CAZTCY010000186.1:0-2951 GCA_964612715.1 uncultured Nitrosomonas sp.
AGCGGGTTGCTGATGCCACCACTCCAGAATTTGTTCCAGAGCTGGTCGATTTTATTTTTGAGTTCGGGGTTGTTCTGTAGCATGGGATGCCCTGTTCTTTAAGCCGCCAACCGCTCGGTCAGCAGCAGGATTTCGTTGATTTCTGCCGGGCTGAACACGCCACGGATGCCTTGCGGGTGGATGACCGTGAAGGGGGCGTTGATCAGGTCTCTTCTCTCCACCTTTTCGCGCTCGATGATGAAGTTCTTCAACAGATTGAGGAACTCCATCTGGCGGCTGGACAAGGTGGTGTGGGCCCGAATGAACTGGTCGAACGCAGCGCTGACTTCGTCGGGGAAGCTCTGCAGGACTTCGATGCCGAGGATGTGCCGGATGAACTGGATGAAGCGCGCCTTGCGGTTTTTGTAGACCTGGCGCAGCAGGTCTTCAGTGATGTGCGGATGTTCTTCATGCAGCAGTTCAGCCAGTTGGTTGGCCTCGTCTGCACTCACCGTTTCGCCACTCTTGATCTTCTGCAGCACTGGGTTGTGCTCAGTGAGTTCGGTAATCAACGCTTCAACCATTTCGCGGTAGCGGCTGATACTCACCGCTTCATGCTGAGGGCCAAACTCGACCCGTTCCTTGTTGTGCAGTATGTCGGTGAGATCCAGATGCACCGGACCCGGGCTGGCCATCTGCTCGCGGAATTTCATCAGCGGGCCTAGCTTGGCCACCAACTCATCGAAGGCTTCTTCGTCGGCCGTAGCCCAGTAATGGCTGGCTTGTGCGGCGCGGATCAGGGCTTCTTCTTGCTTGACGAAACTGACCGAGAGTGGCAATTCGCCAATCTGTTCGACGATGCCCTCTTTGAGCGTGTCGGCCTGCTCTCTGTCTTCATTGAGTACGGCCAGCGAGTATTCGAGCACGTCGCGCTCGAAACGCATGGCCTTGAAGTCGGCTTCCGACACGGTACGAAACAACGGCTTGATTTCGGCGCGCAGAAATTCCAGCTTCTGGGGCGTGAGGTTGATCCAGAAGTTCTCTTCGTCCAACCGGGTCAGTGCGACAGCAGCGTCCTTGATCACCACGGAGTCTTTGGGCAGTGCGGCGATCTGCTGGCGCAGTTTGGCCACCTCGCGCTCAGTCATATCGATTTGGTTGATGGCAATGGCCTTGTCGATCTTGTCGAGGCGCAGGCCCACCAAGCGCACGGGTAGCGGTAGCTGGGGTTTGAGTTCCTTGCCCTTGGGTTGCAGCTTGAAGTATTCGAAGTTGTCCCAGCAATCGAGAATCAGGAAAACATCTTTCTCGGTACACCAAGGCTTGGGCTTGCTGGCTTCCAGCAGGCGGGTGCCGCGACCGATCATCTGCCAGAACTTGGTGTAGGAATACACCGGTTTGGCAAAGACCAGATTGACGATTTCTCGCACGTCGATGCCGGTATCGAGCATATCCACGCTGATGGCAATGCGTGGCATGTCGTTGTTGGTGAACTGATCGAGCAGGCCGCCCTTGCCGTAGACGCGGGGGTCATCCGAGACCAGCACCTTGGCCAGTTCACCATGGTATTGGGGATAAAGCTTGTCGAAGATTTCCTCGATGCGACGGGCATGGGCCTTGGAGGAGCAGAAGAAGATCGTCTTGCCGGGCAGCACGCCGTTGCCGTCCTTGATGCACTCCTCCATGAACTCCCTGACAATCAGGGTGTTGGTGCCCTTGTTGATGACCTGCTTTTCAAGCTGGGTGCCTTCGAAGTTGATCTCTTCGATGTCCTTGCCCTGCAGGATGAGCTTTTTCTGGTCTTCCAGTGAAATGGTGCGCTTGCTGATGCCTTCCATCTGGAACCGGGTCTGGATTTTCATGACCTGGAAGTTGCAGAGATAGGGCGGCACGCGATTGACGGCCTCTTCGAAGGTATAGGCGAAGGTAGGCAAACCGTCTTCGCAGTGGAAGAGTTGGAAGGTGTTGTGGTCGATGATGTCGGTCGGCGTCGCCGTCAGACCGAGGGTGATGGTTTTGAAGTAATCGAGGATTTCGCCGTAGGTGTTGTAGATGGACCGATGGCTTTCGTCCACGACGATAAAGTCGAAGAAGTGCGGTGACAGGTGCTGGACTTCATCGCGGATGATGTTGAGCATCGTTGGGTAGGTCGCTACATAGATACGGCGATCCTTGGCAATGAGCTTTTCACCCACGTTGGGCCAGCGAGGCTCGTTGGGCAGGTGTTCCTTGAACGCGGCCAAGGCCTGCTCGCGCAGGGCAATGCGGTCAACCAGGAACAGCACCTTCTCGGCATGGCCTGCACGCATCAAGGCATCGACCATGGCAATGCAGGTGCGCGTTTTGCCCGTGCCGGTTGCCATCACCAGCAGGAAGTCGCGCTTTTTCTGTTCTATGCCTTCGAGCACCGAGCGAATGGCGCGGATCTGGTAGTCCCGGCCTGCAATGGAGGTATTGATGAACTCTTGCGTCAGCGGCTTGCGATTGCGACGGATGTAGGCAAAGCGCTCCAGATCATCGCGGGTGGGAAAGCCGACAACCTTGCGGGGCGGTGCATTCTCCAGATCCCAGAAAAAGGTTTCGAGGCCGTTGGTGTAGAAGCAAAATGGCAGTTCGCTGCCCAGTTGCTTCTGAATGTTGTAGCAGTACTGCTTGGCTTGCTCACGACCAAGCGCGGCATCTCGGAGGGTTTTTTTGGCCTCGATCACGGCCAGTGGCTTACCGTCTTTGCCCAGCAGGACGTAATCGCTGAACTGATGGCCCTGATACGGGGTGCGTGGTTCGGCCACACCCTCTGTTAACGCAGTGAGGATGTCGAATTCTTCGATAACCTGAGTCGGGTCTTTGACGTTCCAGCCTGATAACGCGAGTTGCTGGTCGATCAAGTCGGCTCGTGTCTGTGCCTCGGATTTAGACATGCCTAGCCTCCCTGGCGATGAGGAAGCGTTGGCTTCCTGCGGCCATTTCTTTGG
>CAZTCY010000187.1:0-2918 GCA_964612715.1 uncultured Nitrosomonas sp.
TGAGTTTGATTTTAACGCCGCAATGCGACCTTCAGTGAGATCTTGAACAGGTTCAAAGCTTCAACCCAGATAGGCACAACCAAACAGTGCTTTCTCAGAAATACCTTATATGCATCAATTACTTTAAACAATTAATCAGGAGATAGCATTATGACGATAACTATCGTAACCCGACCAGACCTAGGCTCAGGGGCCATCAAATTCATTGACGGCATTCCATTTGAAGGACTTGGATCCGCGGGATTCAGGACAGGCATTGACTTGCTCTATATCGGTGATGATGCAGATAATGAAATTATCGCCGACGACGGTAATGATGAATTGGAAGGCGGAGGCGGTAACGATATCCTGCGAGAAGGCCCCGGTAATGGCATACTCAGTGGTGGAGACGGCGATGATGATCTAGATGGAGGCCCAGGAACCGAAAAATTGTTTGGCGGGAATGGTAATGACATTCTGCGCGCGGGCGGTTCACCGGAAGATCGTGATCAGCTTCACGGCGGCGCGGGTAACGATACTTTCGGTTTCTATGGTGCAGGCCAATTTAGAATATTAGACTTCACCATAGGTGAAGATCGCCTGTTTTTCGATTCGGAAATTCTCGGAATCAATTCGGTGCCAGAATTGCTTTCTCTTATCACAAATATTGATGACAGAGGCGACGGAGGGTTCAAGGTAGAATTTCTTGACGGCATTGCAAGCATTGATCTGGTTGGCGTCAATGTAAATTCGATTACCCCTGACATGATTGTGTTTCACCTCTAAACATCCTCAAAAAAGCTAACCTACTTTAGCTACTCTCATTACTCCCAGCTTTTGGTTGGGAGTAATGTTCGCCCCTGAATACATACAGCCCTTTCGCTGATTATTTCAAGGCATATCCGCTTCTCAGAACACTGCTTTGTTTTCTTCTTTGCGAAGAGACGATATATAGCCACGACCAGAGAATTTATCCCTCTCCTGTAATTGCCACAAATCTCGATAGTCAGCAGTATCAAAACAATTGTGCCTTACCGCAAGAAATCTGCGGTAAGGCACAATCAGTTTTCTAACTGTGTACTGCTGGATCTTCTAGATCAATTCATTTTCATACGCTGAAATAATCTCAGCAATTGACGCCGTTGCAGCGGTTGCTTTATCGGAATCGTCATCTCTAACTGCTTCTTTCAGATCTTGCAGTACATTTTTCATCTCTGCATGCTGTTGCGCACCTAAACGCAATTGCAGGTCAGGTAGAAAAATATCCGCATAAAGCGATACGCTCTCAGCAGCAACGAGCGCTACTTGCTTATCACTAGCAGCTGATTGAATCAGGCTTCTTCTCAGTTGACCGATAATCCCTCTGCTGATATTACTCACAATTGAATTAGCTGCAACATTCGCCAGGTCACCCGATAATTGGTCTTTGATAAGATCATGACCTTCCGGATTATCTTGCGCAATAAATGCCTCAACAATACGGTAGAGCAATGCAGCTTCTTGCTGATTTACTTCGGCTTTATCAGCAGCGCTAGTTCTATTGTTTATTAATTCTCCAACTTTACCCAGCGCGCCTTTCAGGAAGCCATCAACAGCCGGAATAATAACGTTTTCCCGTGCTATCGCAACATGGGTCCGATCATCCGCATTTGCTTTACTCAAGGCTTCCCTGCCGTTTATGAAAGCCAGCGTGACTTGATCATCCAGATCCGGGTTAATACCGTCCCTGATTCCCAGTTTATCGTCTGTCAGCACTTTGTAAGATCCGCTTATAACGCTGATCAGCGCCTGATAAGCTGAATGCGCTCTATCCCATTCCAGCGCCAATTCATCCGTTGACATACTGTCGAAATTATCAAGTACCAGCGTTGTCCGGTTATAAGCACCTATTGCAAAAATTTGCTGCAACAGTCTATTAACCGTTTGTCCGGCCAATACCACTTGATCGCCATTTTTGACGGATTCGATAGCAGCCAGAATATCCTGATCACTTGTCAATCCGTATATTTGATCGATGAATTGTGTTACTTGCTGTAATTCTCCGCCATACGCAGCAACAATCGCATCCGCATCGACAGGATCTTTTGTAAGTGCGGTAGCAATCGCTTTGTAGCGGGTAACAGCATTGTCAACCAGTGCGGTATCGCTGGTAACGTTATATGACGCTAAATTGAGCTCTTTCTCATAATCGTCAAAAATCGCTGTGATTTTCGCTTGTTCTTCTGCGGATTTCGCAGCATCATCTGCTTTGACTGCACTGTTCAGATTATTCAATGCTGCTTCTAAATCACTACGCACTGTCGCACCCATGCGCAACTCAAGATCAGGCAGGAAGATCTCGGCAAATTCTTTTGTTCCTGAAGCTTCCGCCATTCTACCTTCACGGTCCCCGGATCTTGCAATGTTAGCCATTTCGCCTCTTGCTCGACCCAGCATTCCCAGGTTCAAATCACTCACGATCTCGTCTACAACCAGATCCGAGCCATCGCCTGTCAATCGGGCTTTAATACGCAAATTACCTACGGGATTATCGCGTGCAACATTAGATTCGATAATGCGATAAAAAACTTCCCCTTCTTTCAACTCCTTGCGCATCTCATCTACATCGCTATGTCTACTGTTGATAGCACCTGCCACTTCACGCAGAACCGCGTTGTAATACGCCCGGGTCAGTGATGATATTCTTGTTACGTAACGCTCAACAGCAAGAACACCGGCATCTTCTGCAGGATTGTTTTTAGTTATCGCTGTTCTGATTCGCGCAACCGATTCATTGAACGAAACATCTGCCGCCGCATTGCTACCTTCCACGATCGATAATTTATCCGCACTGAGCACTTGGTTAGCTCTTGCAACAGTTGCAGCAATGGGTTGATAGGCAGCCACCATCTCATCCGTCATCGCACTCAATTCTTCCGTTGTTTTATTTTGAAATTGAC
>CAZTCY010000188.1:0-2899 GCA_964612715.1 uncultured Nitrosomonas sp.
TTCCACTTTTTTCTTGATAAAAAAGTGGAATGAAATGGTAAGCGCAGTATACCCTAAACTTTAATGAAATTCAATACCGAGCAGGCTTTCGTCGTTTCGGTTAACATTTTAACGGTACAGCAATTGATCTGAGCCGTTAGTTGAGGGTGGCGGAAGAGATACGATTGATGAACGCAACAGTATAATTTGTTTTACACACCGTATTACTATATAACAACATACCATAACCCTGTAATCCATTGCCGATATGATATACGCAGGTTCAGCAATCTTGTCTACCATCTTTAGTAAAAAAGAATGGTTTGCTATAATGCCAACAATATTTCTCCTGGTCTTTCTTTTCAGCTGCAGTCCGAATGAAGAACAGGCGCAGGGCGATCATTCAGCGCAGACCTCCGATTTGAATAAGCCTGAAGAGGTGCCATCCGGTGATATCCGTACTTTACCGTACTTTAAAGCGGAATTGTTGTATGAGGTACCGCGCAAATCGCAGGGAACCTGGGTGAGCCTTGCCATAGATGAAGAGGGTAACATGGTTGCCTCTGATGAATACCGGCAGGGAATGTACCGGATTGATATACAAAAAAGCGATGATGGGAAAACCAAAGTGCAGGTTTCCAGGATGGTGCTGCCTGCTACCGGCGCCCAGGGACTGGCCTGGTTCAAAAAGAGTTTATACGCTAATGTGAACGGAAGCGGCTTGTTCCGTATGTCGGCCAGTCAAAAAGACGGCATATTGGATGAAATGAAATTCCTGGGCGGACCTCAGAGTCCCAGTGATCATGGCAATCATGCTTTGGTGCCGGTAGCCGATGGCAGTGGCTTGTATGTAGTGAACGGTAACCATACGCCGCTTCCGGAAAAATATACCAGCCGGGTGCTCAACTGGAAAGAAGATATTTTGCTCTCCCGGCAGTGGGATGCCAGAGGGCATGCCAGGGGCATTCTGGCACCCGGGGGATATATAGCCCGGATAGACCGCGATGCACGTAACTGGGATATCCTGAGCGTAGGATACCGTAACACCTATGATGTGGCTGTTCATCCCAATGGAGAGCTGTTCACTTTTGACTCGGATATGGAATGGGATATGGGAATGCCCTGGTACCGCCCTACCCGCATCCTGCATGTGGTGAGCGGCAGCGATTACGGCTGGCGCAGCGGCAGCGGGAAATGGAAGGACTTCTATGAAGACAGCCATCCCCCGGTGCTGGATGTAGGACCAGCCTCTCCTACCGGTGTGTTGTTTGGAACGGGAGCAAAGTTCCCGGAGAAATACCAGAAAGCCCTGTTTGCTTTAGACTGGACCTACGGCACTATTTATGCTTTCCACCTGAAGCCGAAGGGAGCCAGCTATACAGCTACCGCGGAAGAATTCTTGTCGGGTCACCCTCTGGCAGTTGTGGATGCGGTGATCGGGAAAGACGGGGCGATGTATTTCATTACAGGAGGGTGGAGCAATGACACTAAATTATACCGTGTAACTTATACCGGTGATGCCTCTACGGCACCTGCCCGGTACAGCGAAGAGTCGGAAGGGCTTGCAGCCAGGAAAACCCGGCATCATTTGGAAACCTTTCATGGCCACCGCGATGCCGGGGCAGTTGCTGCAGCCTGGCCTTATCTGGCAGATACAGACCGGTTTATCAGGAATGCGGCAAGGGTAGCCATCGAGTTTCAACCCGTATCGGGATGGATAGGTCGCGCAAAAGCCGAAACACGTCCCCAGGCTGTTATTACCGCCACGGTGGCACTGGCACGCGCCGGTGATTCCACCTACATAGATGATGCCCTGACCCTACTGGAAAAGCTAGATTTTCCTACACTGGACAATTTGCAAAAGCTGGGCTACCTGCGCGCCTTCTCACTGAGCTTTATGCGGTTGGGAAAACCGGATGGGGCGGTATGTCAAAAGATCGCGGACAGGCTGACGAAGTTTTTGCCCGATGAAGATGAAAGGGTGAATGTGGAGTTAGTGCGAGTGTTGATCTATCTGAAAGATAGCCGTGTAATTGCAGCGGCACTGGATCTGATACAAAGCAGCAAGACCCCGCCACCTCCCGACTGGGGAACAACCATTAAGCGAAATAACAGCTATGGAAGTACTATTCAGCATATGCTGGATAATCCTCCACCGGTGAACCGGCTCGAATACCTGTTCATGCTCAGAGACCTGAAAGAGGGCTGGACGATCGATCAGCGGAAAACCTATTTCAGCATGATCAATGAAGCAGCCGGCGCCATGGGTGGTGAAAGCTATTGGGGGTTTTTGGAACGTATGCGGGAAGAAGCGCTCCTGGATGTTCCAGATGAAGACCGTGTTGCACTGGGTGATATTATTTCAAAGCCCATTGCAAAAGCACCGCCCTTTGAAATAAAGCCGGTAAAAGGGCCCGGAAAAAACTGGACGGTAGACGATGCGCTGCAGGTAGTGGATAAGCCTTCGGGAACAAAAAATTTTGAGCAGGGGCGCAATGCCTTCTTTGCCATAGGTTGTGCATCCTGTCACCGTTTTGATGGAATGGGAGGTAATGTCGGACCCGACCTGGGTGCTGTGGGAAATCGTTTTTCCATTCAAAAAATACTGGAGGATATCATTGATCCCAGTGCAACCATTTCCGATCTGTATGGAAGTTCGCGCGTTACGCTCAACAGTGGTCGCAGCCTGGAAGGACTGGTGGTAAAGGATGAAGCTTTCATCAAAGTGTACAGCAGGGATCCTGCCCGCGCGCCGGATATTGTTTCCGCTTCCGGGGTAGCATCTGTTGAACCGGTACCTGTTTCGCAAATGCCGCCAGGGCTGATCAATGCGCTCAATGCAGACGAATTGAGAAGCCTGATCGCTTACCTGCGATCGGGAGGCGATCCACACCATGCGGTCTTCAGATAGGGGCATGCT
>CAZTCY010000189.1:0-2878 GCA_964612715.1 uncultured Nitrosomonas sp.
ACTGGGTGCCGGGAGTGAACAACCTGAAGACGTTCGGGCGGTGGGCGTTCGCGGAACTGGCGGACGTCTACCAGATGGAGAGTGAGTTCGAAGCGAAAGTGGCGCAGGAGTTCGAGCGTGTGTTGTGCGCCGCTGCGCCCATCGCGGAGCAGGTGAGCTGACGTGGCCAAGCGATCCGCCGGCCCCAAGCCACCCAAGAACGTCGAGACACTGCGTCACAGCGACGACAAGCGGCGCAACATCCCGACGGCCGAGCACCAGTCCGTTCTCGAAGCGGAACACGTCGCGCCGCGAGAGGTGAGGTATCCGCGCAACACGGACCTCGACCCGCAGCTCGTGTGGCGCGGCAAGGACCACCAGGACTGGAGTGACCTTGTCGTCCAGGCGCCGCCGCTCTACATCCAGGAGAAGGTGCACCCGAAGGTCCTTATCGACGACCTGCTGCGAGAGTCGAAGGCCTCTACGGCAGGCGCGGCTCCCCGAGCCGCCCAGCAGATCGATCTCTTCGCCGACTTCAATGGCGTTCCGGAGGGCGCCGACCGGACCGACTTCTACGAGCACGACCAGAACTGGACGAACCGGATGATTCTGGGCGACTCGCTACAGGTGATGGCGAGCCTCGCCGAGCGCGAGGGCCTGCGCGGAAAGGTCCAGTGCATCTACATCGACCCGCCGTACGGGATCAGGTTCAATTCAAACTTCCAGTGGTCCACGACGAGCCGCGACGTGAAAGACGGCAACGCGGGCCACATCACGCGTGAGCCTGAGCAGGTGAAGGCGTTCCGAGACACGTGGCGGGACGGAGTTCACAGCTACCTGACGTACCTTCGTGATCGGCTCACGGTCGCACGCGATCTCCTAACTGAATCTGGTTCAGTCTTTGTGCAGATTGGCGAGGAGAATGTTCATCGCGTCCGGGTCCTGATGGATGAAGTGTTCGGCAGCGACAACTGGGTTAGCGACATCGTCGTCAAGAAGACGGCTGGGCAGGACCAAGAATCGCTCAACAACGTTGCTGACTACGTGCTTTGGTATGCCCGCCGCCGCGACACGATGAAGTTCCGGAAGCTCTACTCCGAGAGACTTTTTGACACTCGGGATCCCGGCCCCTATGCGCGAGTCGAACTGCCAGATGGCAGTCGTCAAGGTCTTTCGAAGGTAAAGAGCAGCATTGATGGCGCGAAGGTCTTTCGATGGGACAACCTATCCTCAAGTGGGCATGGAGGGAACACGGTGTTCCCCTTCAGCTGGCGAGGCGTGCAGTACTTTCCAAGCACCAATCGGCACTGGAGCACTCACGCGGTTGGCCTGACTCGACTCGATCGAACGGCGCGCGTTGACGGCACCGCGAGCACGGTCAGCTACATCCGATACTTTGACGACTATCCCTTCGCACCAATCAACAGCATCTGGACGGATACATCGACAGGTGGCTTCACGGACACGAAGACCTACGTCGTGCAGACGGTCGGCAAGATCATCGAACGGTGCCTTAGTATGACGACGGATTGCGGCGACCTCGTGCTCGATCCGACCTGCGGGTCTGGGACGACAGCCTACGTCGCAGAGCAGTGGGGGCGGCGCTGGATCACGATCGACACGTCGCGCGTGGCACTCGCACTGGCCCGAGCACGTATCATGGGTGCACGGTACCCATACTACTTGCTTGCTGACTCTTCGGAGGGCCTGCGCAAGGAAGCCGAAGTCAGCGGCCGGGCGTTCGTGGACAAGCCCACGCACGGCAATGTCCGCCACGGCTTCGTCTATGAGCGAGTCCCGCACATCACGCTGAAGTCGATTGCCAACAACGTGGAAATCGACGTCATCTGGGACGCGTACCAGCCGAAGGTGCAGGCGGCACTAGACGCGTTGAACGCGGAGCTCGAGGGCCACAAGACGCCGTTCCGCGTTACGACGGGCGGACGCGAGGGCAAGGACGTCCGATTCGACGCGCCGGTCGACGCGTTGGTCACCATGCCGAACGGCGAGGCCGTGTCCGCGTCGGCACTTGTCGAATGGGAAGTCCCACGCGACTTTCCGGCAGACTGGCCCGCCGCAGCGCTACGGCCGCTGAACGCCTTTTGGGAAGCGCGTATCGCCCGCCAGAAGGCAATCGATGCGTCGATCGCCGCGAAAGCAGAGTTCGAGTACCTGTACGCCCGGCCCTACGAGGACAAGAAGACCGTCCGTGTCGCCGGCCCGTTCACCGTCGAGAGCCTGAGCCCTCATCGGACGCTCGGCGTGGACGAGAACGACGAGCTGATCGATCCTCTCGAAGTCCGGGAGACCAGCCCGGAGTACGCTCAGACATTCGAGCAGATGATCCTCGACAATCTGCGGGCCGCAGGCGTCCAGCAGGCGCACAAGGGCGACCGCATTGCGTTCTCGTCGCTCACGCCGTGGCCTGGCGAGATGATTTGTGCCGAGGGTCGGTACCGCGAAGGTGACAGCGACGCCGAGAAGCGCGCCGCGATCTTCATCGGCCCGGAGTTCGGCACTGTGCAGCGGCCCGACCTCGTGAAGGCCGCGCGAGAGGCCGGCGACGCCGGGTTCGACGTTCTGATCGCGTGCGCCTTCAACTACGAGGCCCACGCGAGCGAGTTCAGCAGGCTCGGACGCATCCCCGTGCTGAAAGCGCGGATGAACGCCGACCTGCACATGGGCGGCGAACTCAAACCGACCGGCAAGGGGAACCTCTTCGTCGTCTTCGGCGAGCCCGACATCGACATCCTGCACGGTGACGACGGCACGCTGCGCGTGCACGTGAAGGGCGTGGACGTCTTCGACCCCACGTCGGGCGAAGTGAGGAGCGACGGCGCCGACGGCATCGCCTGCTGGTTCATCGACACCGACTACAACGAAGAAAGCTTCTTCGTCC
>CAZTCY010000190.1:0-2796 GCA_964612715.1 uncultured Nitrosomonas sp.
GACCGGTTTCTTTTTTGTGCGGCCTGAAAGGCAACATGCGCGATCCGCTGAATTTCCGTTTCACTGTATATCATGGTGTTATAACCGACACGCTGCCCGTTACGTATTTCGATGCCCCGTGGCTCGCCAAAATAGATATCGCCGGTAAGTTCCCGCACAATCAAAATATCAAGACCGGAAACGACTTCCGCTTTCAGGCTGGAAGCTGCCGCAAGTTCAGGATACAGCATCGCCGGGCGCAGATTAGCAAACAGATTCAATGCTTTGCGAATTGCCAGCAATCCTTTTTCGGGACGCTGCGCGCGTGGTAACGTGTCATATTTCGGGCCGCCGACCGCGCCGAGCAAAATGGCATCCGCCTGCGATGCCAATCGGTGCGTCGCTTCGGGGTAAGGTTCTCCGGTGGCATCGACTGCGCAGCCCCCGATCAGGCCATGTTCGAGTGTTATATCCAGTCCGTCAGACTTCAGCGTATTTAATACACGCACGGCTTGTGCAACAATTTCCGGGCCAATACCGTCACCCGCGAGAATAGCAATGTTTATGGTCATTATGGAGTAGGATTAAATCATGAAAACAGCCAGGGTTGTTCTTCACGCCGTCTTTGTTCGAATTGCTTGATTTTTTCGGCATGCTGCAGCGTCAAACCGATTTCATCCAGACCATTGAGCAAACAATGTTTGCGGGAAACATCCACGTCAAATGTGAATTGCTCACCATTTGGCGTTGTCAGTGTCTGTGCCTGTAAATCCACTGTCAAGACGTAACCTTCGATTTCGCTTACTGCGCAGAATAACCGATCCATCAGTGTGTTATCCAGTATTATCGGTAACAGCCCGATCTTAAAGCAATTATTGAAAAAGATATCCGCAAAACTGGGTGCAATAATGACCTTGAAACCATAGTCCTGCAATGACCAGGGCGCATGCTCACGACTGGAACCACAGCCAAAATTGTCACGCGCTAGTAATATCTGCGCACCCTGATAGCGCTTCTGATTTAAAACAAAATCCGGGTTGATCTGTCGTTTCGATACATCCATTCCCGGTTCGCCATGATCCAGGTATCGCCATTCGTCAAACAGGTTTACCCCAAAGCCGGAACGCTTGATCGATTTGAGAAATTGTTTGGGAATAATGGCATCGGTATCCACATTCGCGCGATCGAGCGGCGCAACGATGCCGGTAAAAGTATGAAATTTTTCCATCGATAAACGATTATTGCGCGGTGCGCTCCAAAGCTTCTCCGCCTTGCTGAATGTCTTTGCCAAGGCCAGCCATGGTATTACAAGCCGACAAGCCGGATAATATGAACATTGTAAGTATAACCTTGATTATCTTCATGATTTTCACCTCAAAGAAATTTACAAAAAACCTTTAATGCATTGTTCTAACATCAACAAAATGGCCCGCAATGGCCGCTGCAGCGGCCATTGCAGGACTGACCAGATGTGTCCGGCCACCGGGTCCCTGCCGGCCTTCAAAATTACGGTTGGATGTTGATGCGCAGCGCTCACCTTTATTCAGCCGATCGTCATTCATCGCCAGGCACATCGAACACCCCGGTTCCCGCCATTCAAAACCTGCCGCCAAAAAGATTTTATCCAGCCCTTCCTGTTCGGCCTGATACTTCACCAGGCCGGACCCGGGCACAACCAAAGCCAGTTTGACAGAAGGTGCGATATGTTTGCCGCTGACTATGCGCGCAGCCGCACGCAAATCTTCAATCCGGGAATTTGTGCATGAGCCAATAAATACCTTGTCAATGGTTATCGACTGAATGGGGGTTCTGGGTTCCAGTCCCATATACCGCAATGCTTTTTCCATATCCTGGCGCTTGATGGTGTCGGTCACATCAACAGGATCGGGAACAAATCCATCGACCGTAGTGACCATTTCAGGAGAAGTGCCCCAGGTAACCTGCGGTCTGATACCGGCAGCATCCATCACAAGTGTTCTGTCAAATACAGCATCGGGATCACTACGCAGCGTTCTCCAATACTTGATCGCCCGATCCCACAATTCGCCGCGTGGCGCAAACGGCCTGCCCTGAATATAGCTTATCGTGGTTTCGTCGACGGCCACCATTCCTGCGCGCGCTCCGGCTTCAATGGCCATATTGCACAATGTCATGCGGCCTTCCATGGATAATGCTTCAATCGCACTGCCTGCAAACTCAATGGCATAGCCCGTCCCACCCGCTGTACCGATTTCTCCGATGATCGCCAATGCGATATCTTTGGCGGTTACGCCCAGACCCAGTTCACCTTCTACAGTGATACGCATCGATTTGGATTTTTGGGTGACCAGGCACTGTGTCGCCAGTACATGTTCGACTTCCGATGTGCCAATACCAAAGGCCAGGCAGCCGAACGCACCATGTGTGCTGGTATGCGAATCACCGCAGACCACAGTCATGCCGGGTAAGGTTGCACCCTGCTCAGGACCGATGACATGAACAATACCCTGGCGTTGATCGTTCATCTTGAATTCGGTAATGCCCAGCGTAGCGCAATTCTGATCCAGGGTATCCACCTGCAGACGTGAAACCGGATCACTGATGCCATGCGCACGATCCGTGGTCGGAACATTATGATCCGCCACGGCCAGTATTGAATTCACGCGCCAAGGTTTGCGGCCCGCCATCTTAAGACTTTCGAATGCCTGCGGACTGGTCACTTCGTGCACAAGGTGGCGATCGATATAAAGCAGCACCATACCATTCGCATCACCCGATTCGGTATGGACAACATGTTGATCCCAGAGCTTGTCGTATAACGTTTTTTGCATCAGTATC
>CAZTCY010000191.1:0-2786 GCA_964612715.1 uncultured Nitrosomonas sp.
TCAATGAATAACAATGCAGTTTTCTTATGTTGCCGATCGGATTGGGCTATCGCCTGCTTAAGACGATCTAATAACAATCTACGATTAGGCAAACTGGTCAATTCATCGTAATATCCAAAGTGGCGTGCTTGCACCAATTTTCTCGCGAATCGTATCAACTTCTGTTTTTGGCAACTATTGATTCTCTTAAGTATTTTAATTTCTTGCTGATTTGTAGCAATTGCTTGCTTGAGTACCGCTAACTCCATCAGAGCGTACTGCAATTCCTTATAGATTGGATTCTCAACGCTATCTTGCTCAGAAGCATGCAAAAGCAAAGTATCAATGCCCTCTGCGTTATATGAAAAATGCATTTTTCATTATAGAGCCTCTAAGGTTTTGGTTCGATCTACATCATCAAATCTGAGTTAGTACAGGAAGTGCATCGCTCAATTGACTGCCAATTTTGTTTTTACCAAGGTTAGTCAGCAGAATCCTTCTTGTCAGTGCGTTTAGTCTCAATCTTAACGTGAGCTGTACCATCCTCTTGCATATCAAGCTTTTTAGCAGCTGCCTGAGAAACATCAATGATACGATCTTCAGTGTAGGGTCCGCGGTCATTAATTCTGACTTCAACTTCCTTATCATTATCGAGGTTGGTCACTTTCGCTTTGGTTCCCATCGGTAAACTCGGATGGGCAGCCGTCATCTCGGTTTGATCAAAGATATCACCACTAGCAGTTTCCTTGCCATGAAATCCAAGCCCGTACCAGGATGCCTCGCCGACCTCCGTGTGCAGTGAACGGTCGGTAGCACTCCTTTTATCTTGCGGGGTTAATTTGTTCTTTTCATCCCTATGTTCTGAGCTACATCCTAAAATAATAGCGAAGCAAGAAATCAATATCACCGGCAGAATCCTTAAGAACAAGCCACGACAACATATGATCTGTTTCATCAATCCTCCTGTACTATTGCGGTATAAATGTTATAAAAGAGCTGCAATGGATAAAACGAGCTGATAGTAATAGGGTGTTTCTTATCAACACCAACTTTTTATTATTTTTCTCCTATTCCTGATACAAATCTGTACGTTTCCACACATATCACTCCTCTACGCATATCAACAGCAGGCTGTAAGCTATCAATTTTCTTCGTTAAACGAGGGGATTGTGAATCTATAAGATTCAGAGTCCTAGCTGGGCTAGAAACAAACTGTAATTGACTCTGGCAATTTATCTATGTGCGATAACGTACAGACTATGCGGGATTCTATCGCTAGACTGTTACTGTTGTTGCTTTTTCAATCTACCTTCTGTCAACAGGAGCACTTCCATGTCACTTAGCGCAATTTTACTCTTGATTATTATTTTGATGCTCGTTGGAGTTGTACCGATCTGGCCACATAGCCGTGCATGGGGTTATGGTCCGAGCAGTGGATTGGGGTTGATTTTGATCATCATATTGATTCTGGTCTTATTAGAAAAAATCTAGTGTCCCCTTATCTAATTGCAATGTAAGAAATACAATCTCTCGTCTGCATTTTTGGTGCTGCTCCGAATATATTTCCACCACATCAATATTCGGGAACTTCTTTCTTCTTCCAAAGAATCCCGTTCCAAGAATGATAAAAAAACAGTGGGGATCACCCACTGTTTTTTCTCTTTCTTGTGACACCCAAGCTCGTTAGGTTATTGCTCAGCTTTCTTCAAATGAGCCACTGCTTCTTCCGCAGCTTTCTTCGCTAAATCAGTAGCTCCAAGCTTACCCTGTTTGATAGCTTCATCTAAGTTCTTAATACCAGCACCCAGATGTGTGTTAGCAGTTTGTGCATGGGTTCTTGCTATTTCTGCATGTTCGGCGATAGTTTTTCCATCGGCAGATTTAGTCGCAGTCACCGCGTGCTCAATCGCCTGCGCTGTATGGCTTTCTGCCGCAAACGCACTAACCGAGTAGAGAGTCACAATGAGGATACTTACATATAAATTAATAGTTTTTATGTTCATGCTTTAATTTCCAGTAAAAAATTGTTGATCAACATTTAGAAGTTTCGGTATAGCGAGTTAGATTATTTCGATTCGCTATACCGCTGTGCACGTTTTACTAGCAGCCTTCTTTAACTAGCAGCCTTCTTTAATATCTTTAATGTTTTCTTTGGCATCACCTAAGCCCGCCTGTACCTTACCGACGTTCTTCTGGATATTACCTTCTGTTTCCATTTCTTCATTATTCAATATCTTACCGGCAACTTCCTTAATCTTACCTTTCGTTTCTTCTAAACGGCCTTTTACTTGATCTTTGTTCATGATTATCTCCTGACAATTAATTTCAAGCGATGACTAGAACATGAAATTATGTTTCTCATCACTTGTTTATCAATAATATATGCACTACCAAACTTAATCTGTGCGGCAGCGAACTTATGCAAAATAATATACTTTGCAGTGGCATAACCTTGAGCAATCATCCTGTAAGCCCCAGTTCTCAAGAATCATTTGAAGCAACCCACTGCCGAATAACATCAACCCGCCACTCGGGTTCATCCAGAGGCAGATCGTGACCCGCAGTATCATGCTGAATATATTCGGCGCGTAAAACCTGTGCCAGTCGGATACTGCAGCGATAGCCCACCAGACGATCCGCTTTGCTCGCAATGACCAGTACAGATTGATGCGATTGCGAATGCATTGAGAATTTAATCGCCGCCCGACATTGATTGGTTGCGTTCTTAAGGGAAACCGGGTTTTGCTGCTGCCATGCCTGCCAAGTTGCAAGCCGCGAATGAATATTGGCCGATTTATTGGATGTCA
>CAZTCY010000192.1:0-2699 GCA_964612715.1 uncultured Nitrosomonas sp.
CCAATCGCGACGCACACGCTGTACATGGATGCCGCGCTTCTCGGCGGCCACTGACGGCTTCGTCAATGGCCGCCTGGTAGTTGCCGCTCCAGGACGCTCAGCATTCACATGTCCGATGAACTCCGCCGTCGTGTGAGGGATCAGGGCAACTCCCATCCGGGCGGGCCAGGAATCGTCCGGGTGTGATGGAACGTGTACTCGCCGAGGACGCGTTCATCCCCGGGCCCGTTCACGGCCAGCAGCCGCGCAGTCATGGTTGCGGTGGGGGACGCCTTGGCCCATTCGATGGACTGCTGGCAGATTACGACATCGGCATCCTTGTGAATGGGGATGTCGACCATGCGCTGATGTTCGACCCCGCGCGGATCACACCAACTGAGATCGACCCGCGCCGCCGTGATCGCGCCGGTGGCGAGACGTGCCACGAGCAGGTCATCGTCGGCGGCCACCGTGCACTGGACGCTGCCGCCTGCCGCCGGGGCGTACTCCCGCAGGCGCCGTCCGGTCTCGACGGCGTGGCGAAGGAACTCGTCACCGACGACGACCTGTAACGAACCCGACCGCGCCAGGGCGCGCAGCCGCTCGGCCAACGCGAGGGTCTCGCGAAGCCTGTCTCCGCAGGCATCGCAGGTCAGCAGGTGCTCCTCGACGCTCTCCTCCGTGTCGGCCGGCAGGTCCGCCAGCCAGTAGTCCATCAGGACCGCGGACGTGAGCGGACTCGGACACGCGGGCAGCTTCGACGCCGTCATGATCGTACTCCCATACAGGCGCGAAGTCGGCCGACGGCGCGATGCCTGATGACGCGCACGTTACCGTCGGAGGCGCCGAGCCACGCGCCGACGTCCGCTGTCGTCTTCTCATCGTAGAAGGTCATCACCATCACCGAGCGTTCCCGCTCGCTGAGTGACTGGAGACATCGCGCCAGCCGGTCCTCGTCAAAGCTGGCTGCGGACGGGGTGTCAGGTACGAGAATCGCTCCGAACTCTTCCAACAGGCGCCGCTGCCGGTGCGAGGTCCGACGCCAGGCGCTCGTCGTCAGGCGGCATGTGCCCAGCACGAACGGCGCGAGCTTGTCGGCGTCGCGCAGGCGGCCGGCACGCAGCGCCTCAATCGTCGTCAGCAGTACCTGCTGGACCAGATCGTCCGCTGCCGCCGCCGACCGCAGGTGACGAAGGCCGTAGAGGCGAATGCGTGGGGCCATGCGACGACACAACTCGGCCTCGGCGTCATGGTGTCCGGAGGCGATGCCGTGTGCGAGGTCGGCATCGCTCATCTCAACGTGCATCGGTCATGGTCGCACAGCTCCGCACACCCTGCTCCGTGATCTCGACCGCTACGCGAATGCGCCGATCTGTCGCAGCAGCCCGATATTGTCGAACATCGACCAATGCTCGGCGAATCCACCGTCGGCGACGCGGTTGTATTCCAATCCCGGGAAGGCAATGGCGCGGCCGGTGGGGGCGATGCCCTGGAACTCGCCCTGGTGCGTGCCGGTGAGATGCCACCGCGTGGCGACCGTGTTGCCGCTGACGATGCAGTCGTCGATCGTGATCCGCGCGTCGGGAAAGCCCGTCGTGAACGCGGCGATGAACGCGACCCAGCCCGCGAGGTCCATGGGTTCCGGCGCACCGGACAGGTGGGCGCGGAACTCCGGCCGCAGCAGGGTCCGCTCCGTGGCCCAATCGCGATCGTTGAACGCCTGGATCCAGCGGCGGTTCAACTGCTCGAACGGGTGCGGCACGCGCGCCTGGTCGGCGAGTGCGTCGGGGACCGCAGGCAGCGGGCCGTGAATGCTGATCTGGTACTGGTCCGCGACCTCGACCAGCCGCGCCATGTCGGGTGGCGCCGGCGCGTGCGCACTCAGCTCGGCGATGAACTGCTCGAAGCCGGCGGGCGAACACAACAGCAGCAGCCGGGCCGGCGTGTGGCCCAGGACGGCGAATCCGTGGGGCATCTCACGCGGCCCGAACACGAACGTGCCCGCGCTGGCGCGGGTCCAGGAGTCACCGCAGAGCACGGCGATCTCGCCGTCCAGAACGTAGAACGATTCATCCTCGCGGTGGTGCGTGTGGAATGGCGAGGCAAACCCCGGCGGCAGCGTCAGGTGCTCGACGAGTCCGAACGCGCCGCGGGTCGTCGCGCCGGACGCTCGCAGGACGGTCGGGACGCCGAGGAAGTAGACGGGCGGTTCCGCGGCGGTGCTGGCGTAGGGCTTCGGGCTTTCAGCGATCATCAGGACGGCTCCTTTGTTGGGCGGCCGGCGAGTGCCGGAGGTTCGCGCCACAACACGATGTGTCGCAAGGCACGCCTGCGTTACGCGGGGTGTCGGTGACGCCGGCCAGTTCACCACGTACTCAGGACTCGAGCCGGCGTTCGATCGCTGAAGCCTGGGTTTTCTTGGGTTGGGCCGTTCGACCTGCCGGCCAAAGGCAACGAGAACGGCGATTGGCCGGGTGTCAGGGATTCGAACACCGGGAATCTGGCGCGGATCTGGGCCGCATACTGGTGCACCACCGGCATAGCCGGTGGTGCGGCCGGACCTGAAGGTCCGGCCCTCCATGCCTCATCCGGTCGTCGGCAGCCGGAAGCCGGTTGTTGTCCCGCCGCCGTGCAGTCATGTAGCCTCGTAGTCTTGTAGCCTTGTCGCCCGCCCTTGTAGTACCCTTGGCCGGTTATGAGCGACTACATCTTCTCGTCTG
>CAZTCY010000193.1:0-2676 GCA_964612715.1 uncultured Nitrosomonas sp.
CGGCTATGAAAACAAACTCGTGCCACACACAGAGGCATGGTTGAGGTTGTTGGATCAGGTGATGCAGGTAGATGCCGGTGCAATTGCTAAAGGTTTGAGCGAGCCGGAAAAGATTCGGGAGGCAGTGTTTCAGGCTAGAGTGGACGTAGTCAGGAGATTTTCGGCTTAGGGATGGCGGCACTCGACTGAGTGTCGGTGTTCTTTCCCAGCTGTTCTTTTGCGCGCGCTGTTGACCCGGAATAATACGCTCCTTATTATTTCGTTAATTCATTGAGATTATAGGGAGAATGAAAATCCCAACGCTCTATTTCACTGCCGTTTTGGGACGGCTACTTATTAGTTAGGCGGAACAGTCGGTTCAGGAATTCCATCCAAGAACATGAGCACTTACACACTTGAACAACTACGCAGTGAAGGCCCAAAGTTCGCAATGGCAATGCTCTTGCACGCAATTGAGGGCGGAGAGCCTTTCATTACCTACGGCGCAATTCGGAAAGAGCTTGAGTACCAACTTGGTATTCAACGAATTTTCCCAACACAGATTGGTCACGTTGCGGGAACTCTGATGGACCTAATATTGGAAATTGATCCAAGAGCACCACTAATCAACGTTCTGATCACAAGGGACACCGGGATCCCCGGCAGAGGCGTCGCCGGCTATCTAGCTCGCCGCTACAAGAAAAAGCAGCTAGCCGCCTGGGACAAGCTATCTAACAAGAAAAAGTTGGAGACTGTTGAAGTCGAACGAAAGAAAGTTTTTCGCTATAAGAAATGGAAAGAACTGAATAGAATAATCTTTGGAAGTTATGGGGATATTGACCTGCTAGAGCAAGCTGGGAATGAGCATGATTATTTTGCCGGTTCCCCAAGGTTTGGCGGCCTACCAGAAAGCGAAGAACACAAAAGATTAAAAAAATGGGTAGCTGATAACCCAAAGAAAATTGGGATTTCCAGAGAGTATGGGAAAGGCACGAATGAAGTTACCTTACTCTCTGGTGACGAAGTCGATGTGATGTTCAGCTTCGGAACATCCTTTTGCATGGTTGAAGTTAAATCAAAGATTTCCAATGACGCAGATTTTCTACGCGGCCTATACCAGTGCGTTAAGTATCGCGAAGTAAAACGCGCCGAGCACTTCCCGTTCATGGCCGACGTTGAAGCAGTTCTTGTGACGGAGCGTGTTCTCAGCAATCAGCTCCAAGAGCGCGCACGAACTCTTGGCGTAGCGTATAAAGTGGTCAAAGTGAACTAAAGTTCCGCCTAACAATTCATTCAAGCCGACGCCGCTTCGCGGCGCGGCTTAATTCAGACGTTAGCTCTCAGGAGAGGCAATGAGCATTATCAAAAATGCGATCGACTCAATCCAAATTGGTGTTGAAGATTTTCAAAGTGATGACGATAGGCGCAGCGTTTCTGCTGTAAGAAACATTGCGGCTGGAATTTTATTGCTTTATAAAGAAAAACTCTGCCAGCTATCTCCAGATGACAATAAAGAGCTGCTAATCAAGCAAAATATTAGGCCTGTGCAGAATGAGAATGGGGAAATAGTTTTTGAAGGAAAGGGCCATAAGACGGTTGATGTTCAGTCTATAAAAGAAAGATTCAGCAGCTTGAACGTCGCGGTAGACTGGAATAGATTCGATGAAATTAACAAGCTAAGAAACGATTTAGAGCACTACTATACATCTGAATCTCCTGATGCTGTTCGTGAAATCGTAGCCAAATCGTTTCTATTGATTCGGGACTTTCTGTCAGAACACTTAGATCAAGATCCTCAAGAAAGTCTCGGTAACGATTGCTGGGCAACGTTGCTTGAAGTGAGTGATGTTTACTCGGCAGAAGAGAAAGCTTGTAAAGCGACCATTGATGCAATTGACTGGAAATATCATTCAGTTGAAGTGGCGCTAAAGAATCTTCGCTGTAGCCAGTGCCATTCTTCACTGATACAAGCACCGCACCCTGATGATGTCTATCCAACTATTAATTTACATTGCAAATCATGCGGGCATGATTTTTGTTTTGATGATGTTCTCGAACAATGCATCGATGATTCTTTGGCTGGAGAGGCAATTAAAAATGCAATGGATGGTGGCGACTCTCCTTATGATGCATGCCATGAGTGCGGAAAAAGTACTTTCATTCATGAAGAGGGTTGTTGCGTGGCATGCGACTATGAAATGGAATACACTCACTGTGAAATGTGCGAAGAGCCATTGGGTCTAGAAGATCAATACAATGAAGGTAAATGCAGTTACTGTCAGTATAAGTGGGAAAAAATCATGGCAGAATGAGCTAACAAAGCGCTGTTGTCGGACTGGTTTTCCGCTGCGCTCCAAACCAGCCGCAAAGCGCGGCGTTAGGCGATAGAACGATGGACCTACCTCAAAACATAGAATCCGAAATTCTGGAGTACTTGTTGCTTGAGTTCGGTGAATATTCGAGTGATCCAGGTGCACTCAAGCTATCGGAGCTCCGATATGAAGGTGAGTTTGAGGTTGGCGGCGTGAGAACGCATTTCTGGTGGTTTCCATGCACATCCGAGCAATGCTGGGCTACCGTTGAGCCATGGGAAGACTCCTACTTGATAAGCATGACCACCGATTCTCCACATGGCGGTAGTCATGCCTAACAATTCATTCAAGCCGACGCCGCTTCGCGGCGCGGCTTAATTCAGGC
>CAZTCY010000194.1:0-2670 GCA_964612715.1 uncultured Nitrosomonas sp.
TTGGCATCGGCCTCCGCGCCGAATGCTACCTGTCCACGAAATCCTGGGATCTCCAGGACCGAGTTGTAGCGCAGTTCGCTGAGCAGGGCTTCGAGAGGGCCAGTGTCCGCTGCCCTCCGACCTGCTTGGATGATCACCTCTGGTCGGTTCCGGCAGATCTCCAGCCAGCGACGCTTGTGCTCCTGCAACTCGACTTGGCTGAAGCGCCGCCCCATGTTGATCGGCTTTCGATTTCGGCATGGCAGTCGAGGCACACGGGGATTGCGTTCTCGATGACGTCCGATCCTCCATCCGCACGCGGGTGAATGTGGTGCAGGTGCATCCGCGATCCGCACCAACGGAAACACACGCAACAGTGCCGCTTGCAGTCGGCAAGGAGCTGAGCGACGTCGGCCTCAGGAAATGACATCCGGGTTCAGATGGCGGCGGTAGTCCATGCTCTGGTGAAGGACGCGGACGACCAGGACGCGGGACTCGTCGGCCTCGAAGAAGATGCTGTGACTGCCGCCGGTGGCCATCTGGATGGCGGGCCTGATGTCGTCGCGCGTGCGCGTGTGCACCGTGCCGCGAACGAGCCCCTTCATGGTCTCGCGAAGGGCGCCCATGTACTTGCTGGTTTGGTCTCGCCCCCACGTTCGCGTCGAGTACCGGCGAATCGAGGCGAGGTCCGCCCTGGCGATCTCGGCGATGACCAGGCGCTTCACAGGCTTGCGAACAGGGCGTCGATCTCGTCCTCGGTTTCGAGCTCAATCACACGCCCGGCTGCGATGTCTTCGTAGCCTCGTTCAAGCGCATCCCGGAGCCGCTCGCGCTTCACTGCGGCGACCTCGTCGCGGACCTGCATCAGGCGCAGGGCGTCGGCGACGACTTCTTCCTCAGTGGTGTAATGGCCTTCCTCGACCTTTCGGCGAACGAGCGCTTCGAGGCTCTTTGGGATCGCGATTTCCATGCTGTGGTCCTCTGCTCAGTCTACTCCTGAGGACGCCGAAAGGGACCGACCTGTTGGGGCCATCCGTCCTGAAGGGGTCTGTTCGCAGCACGAGGGGGCCGGTACGACCTTGACAGACGCGAACCATCAGGATGTCGAGTTGTTCACCGATCACCACCGGAGTGCCCACACCGCCGGCCACTCTCTGACCGGCTTCAGCATCCACGCCGTGAGCTCACGTGGTGGGCGCGGGCGCCTGACACATCCACGCCTCGCCCCTCAGTCCACCTGCCACGCGTGTGTTGGGTCCGGTACGAACGCGAGCCCGAGGATCGGATGGCTACTAATCCTCGCTTTCCGGCGTGTACGCACCAACCACCCACCGGGCACGCGCAACCGCTGGACGACGAACTCGTCGTCATCGGCTACTTGCACCAGCTCCCACCGACGCGGTTCAGGCGCCATGCTTCGTCAACCTCGTTCGATCTGTGGCCAGGCCGCGGCGCGAGACGTGACGGTCGATCTCGTCGGCCAGCGGTGCGCCGCCATCCAGTAGCTTCACGACTATCGATGCCACGTCGTTGTCGTAGCCTCCGTCGGCCGTCGCGAGCAGCCGCGCGCAGAGCAGGTCGCGGTCGAAGAGCCGCCAGCCTCGGCGGTCAAACAACTGCCGCAGCTTCTCGCGCTCGCGCGCCGACGCGAGGCGGCCCGCCGCGAGGCAGAGCGTGACTGTCGGCCGCGGGCGACACCAGCCACCGTCGACGAGCTCGCGCTTCAGCCGGTCGCGCACGACGCGAAACAGCGTGCGGTCGGTGAACAGCTTGAAGCGCGTCGAGAAACGCGTACCGGCCTCAAAGGCCCGCGTCGTCACGCCACTCGAAAATAGATAGCTCTTGCACTCGACGAGAAGCAGGCTGTTCGTCGACGCGCGGTAGGCGACGATGTCCAACTGCCAGCGCGGCGAGGTTGGTCGCTTGATGCGGCGTTTGTCGGCCGCCGTCAGGTTGACCTTGACGCTGGACCTGATCCAGAAGCCCTCCCGCTCCAACAGGCTGGCGACGAGCTGTTCGAAGGCGTCCATGGCCGAAGCGAAGGGTACCCTTCGGCTGTGTAGTCCCGCAAGTCGCCCCTCGACGAGTGACGACGCCAACGGTTGGATCACCGTATAAGACGCGGGAGTTGATTCACGTCTAGCGCCACCGTCTCGAGCGGTTCATCAAGCCGAGGGTCGCGCACGCCGCACCAGCTGCGAAGCAGAGTTGGTGCCAGCCTGAGAACGCCGGATTCGCTGCGCGCGACGTGCTCGGTGTGTAGCCCGACAGGCCGTACACGACGAGTGCGACACCGATAGCGACCATCCAGCTTTCAAAGTCGATGTTGTCGAGTGACATTCGCTCCCTCGTTCGGGCCAATTGGCAGACGACGCCCAACCTTCAATGCCGTGACCACGCCTGACACGCCCCGGTGACGGTTCGGCGTATGGCGGTGAAGCGCCGCACCGTGACCGAGGTCGACGGCGTGGAGGACTCTGTCGAGGTCTAGGGCGAATCGCTCTATCGGGCCGCAAGCGCCGGCCTGCGTTTGCTACACGGCGGCGACTTCGAGCCCGTCGCGTCCCACGCGAACCGGCCCGAGTGGATCGGTCAACCTCGACCCGAGGGCCTGCTCGCTGGGATGGTACAAGGGTTGGCGTCCCCACCGGGAATCGAACCCGGGTCTCAGCCTTGAAAGGGCTGCGTCCT
>CAZTCY010000195.1:0-2618 GCA_964612715.1 uncultured Nitrosomonas sp.
GCCTGCCCGACGCGCGCACGCGCCCGTCGAAGGCGGTCCTCGACCAGTTGATGGATCAGTTGCGGTAGGTGGCCCCGGTTTTCGTCGCCTCGCAGCCTTGTCGCCTCGTAGCCTCACTTATGACCACAGAACGCACCTTCGCCATCATCAAGCCGGACGCCTACAAGAGCGGCTATTCCGGTCGCATTCTGGCCCGCATCGAGCAGGAAGGGTTCACCATCCGCGCGATGCGTCTCACGCACCTGTCGAAGCGTGAAGCCGAGGGCTTCTACGCCGTCCACCGTGAGCGGCCGTTCTTCGGCGAGCTGACGAATTTCATGTCGTCGGGCCCGTGTGTGGTGCTGGCGCTCGAAGCCGCGGACGCCATCAGGAAGTGGCGCACGCTGATGGGTGCGACCGACCCGGCCAAGGCCGATGCCGGCACGCTCCGCAAGGAGTTCGGCGCCTCGATTGGCGAAAACGCCACCCACGGATCGGACGCGCCAGAGACGGCGGCGTTCGAGCTGGGATACTTCTTTCGTGGAATGGAACTCTGACCAGTTAGAACTCAGAACCCAGAAGCCAGAAGTTCATGAAAGCCAGAAGTTCGACCTTTGAACTTCGAAGTCCCGACTTTTCCGCACGTCTGGCTTCTGTCTTCTAACGTCTGGCTTGTTCTGAAAGGAACCCCATGCCGATCAAGTCGGACAGGTGGATTCGCCGGATGGCGCTCGACACGGGCATGATTGCGCCGTTCGTCGACAGCCAGGTGCGTGCGGGCGTCGTCTCGTACGGCGTGTCGTCGTACGGCTACGACATCCGCGTGGCCGACGAGTTCAAGGTCTTCACCAACGTGAACAACACGGTGATCGACCCGAAGAATTTCGACTCGCGCGCCTTCGTCGACATCAAGGCCGACGTCTGCATCGTGCCGCCCAATTCGTTCGCGCTCGCGCGGACGATTGAATACTTCAAGATTCCCCGCAACATCCTCACGATCTGCCTGGGCAAGTCGACCTACGCCCGCTGCGGCATCATCGTGAACGTCACGCCGTTCGAACCCGAGTGGGAAGGTTACGTCACGCTCGAGATTTCGAACACCACGCCGCTGCCCGCAAAGATCTACGCCAACGAAGGCATCGCGCAGGTGCTGTTCCTCGAGAGCGACGAGGACTGCGAGCAGTCCTACGCCGACAAGCAGGGCAAGTACCTCAAGCAGACCGGCGTGACGCTGCCGAAGATCTAGATCGCGGTGCGCCGGGCGACCGGAATCCATATTCAGCTATTGACAATAGCTAGGTGAGGCGTCAACATCCCGATCATGGATGCTCGCAGAGACGCTGACGTCCCGCGCGAACTGGTGGCGCTCGTGCAGCGGCGGAGCCTCGCGATTCTGCCGCTCTGGACGTCGCTGGCCGTGGCGGCCGCCCTGGGATCGGCCCGCCTGGGCAACCTGGACCCGGTGCCGCTGGTCTACGCCGCGGGCTTCCTCCTCATGTGGTGGTTGAGACGTCTGCACCGGCACTGGTACGGCGACGTTCGCGCGTCTGAAGCCCAGCGCACGCGCGGCTACCTGACCGGGCTGGTGATGGTCGGCGCATTTGTCGTGATGACGATTGTTGGACCGAGGGCCGTGCCTTCTCCCGTGCCGTTCGTGTTGGGCGCCATTTTCGCGGCAAGCGTCATCTGGGACCCGTGGCGCGTGTCGCTCCATTGGCTGGTCGTCAGCGCCGTACTGCTCTGGATGTCGGTTGTCCACGTGGTTGGGCCGGAATGGGCGCTGGCGCCGTGGACGACGCCGTTTCTGATTGGAACGGCCGGGATGTCTGCCTGCATTGTCGATCACGCCCTGATGCTCCGGTTGATACGGCGTACGTCGGGGATCATGACGCTGGGGGCCAGCCATGTCTGACGAGACACGCACGCCGCCAGCGGCGTTCCTCGATCTCGTGTCGGTCGACAAGACCGTGCACGAACCTGCACGCCTCGCCATCCTCACGGCGCTGTCGGCGTGCGCGTCGGCCGATTACGTATTCCTGCAGCGACTGACCGGACTCGTATCGGGCAGCCTCACGCAGCACCTGGCGCGTCTCGAAGACGCCGGGCTCGTCACGATCACCAAGGGGTTTGCGGGGAAGTATCCGCAGACGACGGTGACGTTGACGGACGGTGGACGCGCCGCGATCGAGGCGCACTGGGAACGGATGACGGCCGTACGCAAGGCGGCCGCACGCTGGCGCACGGCAGAGCCGCGATAGACACGCCGATTCGCGTCTTCCCGCGGCTTCGCCGCGTTGCACCGTTCATCTCTGCGCCCGCCGCGCGCCACGCGCAGAGTGTGGAGCGAGCCGCGCGCACGCATGTGCAGCGGTGCGCCGAGCGCCGCAATTCCCGCTAAACGTCCGCTTCTCCCGGTCGATTAACTCCGCGTCTGTGGCACGCATCCCGCAGGGCGCGGCCGAGACGTTTTCGCACGCCGATGACACAACGGTCATCTCCTCGCCGTGACTGGTTCGCTACGACCTATGTCGACCATTGCCGTCACCCCGGTAGCAGACACGCCCTCGAACGACATCGAGCGTGACGTGCGTGTCAACGCGCTGAGCGTCGATCAGCTCTTCGGGCTGTACGAGCGCACC
>CAZTCY010000196.1:0-2593 GCA_964612715.1 uncultured Nitrosomonas sp.
CGAGCACGAGCACGAGCACGAGCACGAGCACGAGCACGAGCACGAGCACGAGTACAGCTGCGCTGAGTACGAACAGGCGGGTAGGAGCCGCCAACTTGGCCAATATTCCTAGCACTTCAACCCCTCACCCCCAGCCCCTCTCCCCTAAAAGGGGCGAGGGGAGCAGAGATCTTAAAGCGCAACGCGTTCTAGGACGCCAAAGCTGTGTCCGACGGGGACGAACCCCCATTGGGACAATGAACGTCCCAATAGTGCAACTGTGTACCTAGCATTTGCTGCCGATCCGCGGAACACTTATGATAGGTTTCGTCGTTCGACCTCTTCTCTTCTGCGTTCAATGAGGGTAACCAGCAACATGGCGATGCGACGGTCGTTAGTGCGCACCTTGATTCCGCGTGCGTTTACGCTAGTAGAACTCCTGGTGGTTATCGCGATCATCAGCGTGATGATGGGGCTTCTTTTACCTGCGGTCCAAAGCGCCCGGGATGCTGCTCGTCGCTTCAAGTGTATCAACAACTTGAAACAGCTCGGTCTAGCGATGACTAACTACGAGTCGGCTTTTAGATACTATCCGGCGCTTCGTAGCGGTACAGCAGGATTTCAAAGTTCGCTCTCCGGGAATCATTCGAGGAAGAGTGCGTTCGTATCCCTTTTACCTTTTATCGAGCAAGGACCTCTCGACGCGCTGATCCAGGGTGGAAAGGAGACTTCGATGGGCTACATTCCACCGGGGGGCCCATCTCCTTTGGAAACCGCCAATGGGGAGTTCAAGCCGTGGGGTGTTCAAGTCCCCGAACTCGTTTGTCCAAGCCTCGAAATCGAAGGAGAGCAAAGTCCCTTTGGAATCACCAGCTATGGCGTGTGTGTCGGTGATAATGTTTTGGACGTGGTAAACGGACCTACTCGTGGGCTTTTTCAGTCCCTGGCGTGGAAACGACATGCGGACGTGACCGACGGAACTTCGAACACCTTTGCGATGATCGAGATGAAGACGGGAGAAGGAGCCATCGATTGGTACCCAGAGTCGGTGTTGCAACAGCCTTGGCTGATAACACCTAGGATTCGCCACCCCAAGTTCCTCCCGTACTATGCCATTCCTTGGCCCCACTATGCACGCGGCTGGCGTTGGCATGACGGTGCACCGATGTACACCTCGGTGGTTACCATTTTCGGGCCGGGAGATGTTAGCGCGACGAATCGCTCTGCATACGATCTTGCCAACGGATACTATACGGCCGATTCCTTCCACAGGGACTTGTTGATGATCCTCTATCTGGACGGGTCGGTTCATGCCGTGAGCAAGTCGATCGACGTCGGAGATACCGCTTCGGTCCCACCACTTGGCAACGAGAGCAGACCTAGCCCTTACGGTGTCTGGGGAAGCATGAGCACGATAGGTTGTGGGGAAGTAGAGGTGGAGAAACTCGATTGATCCTTTTGCTTCGGACTCCTTTGCTCCTCGCGGCGCTGTTCCTCACGGTCTCGCTTCTGACGCTATTTCAGGGGAGCCCCCACGCTTGGGCCCAGAAGATCGAACCTACCGTTCTTTCCTTCTCTCGCCAAGATTTCGATTCAGGAATCCTCGCAAAACGGGAGGGGAGTGAGCGGTATGGGGACAAGGTCGAACAGACCGATGAAGGAACCGTCATCAAGCAGACGAGTGGCGGGAAGTCAGCGGAGCCAGCGGCAGTGATCTTTGCTCAGCCGGCGAAAGGCCCGTTTACCCTCGCCGTTGCGTTGGACCTCCTCGCTCATCCTAAACCTCGTACTCGCGGACCAGGAACCGGGTTTGCGGTCCGGATCGTTCCAGCCAGCGAGGGGGCCTCGCCGGTCACAATCGCTCATCTCGCTCTCCCCCAAGGTGGAAAGGTGATGGCTTGGTTCCGTGGCGATCCCGCTTCACCGCAACAGCAAGGACAAAGGGGGATCGAATTCAGCGGTGGAACTTGGTTCTTGCAACGCGAGCCTGACAAGATTCGGGTCAGCGTGAGTGACGCTACTTTTGTCGGAAACGCTCTTCCCAGCCCGAGAGAGTCCATCGAGATCCCTTTCGGAACATTTGAAGTAAGCCGAGTGGAGTTCATCGTTCTGAAGAATGACAACTCGAAGCCTTCGTGCGATGTGTTGCTCAAGCAACTCTTCTATCTGGGAGATGAGTTCCTATCGCAACCGCCACCGAGGAAACCCTTCCTAACTTTGGGTTTGCTCTGGTCCCTCCTCTTCTGGAGCTCACTCCTGTTCCTAGCTGGATATGGCCTTTACTTCTTGGCGAAGTTTGTCCAAAGATCTTTGCTGGCCTGACAAGATTTTCAAGATGAGCAGGATTGGAGATCGTAGGAATTGGATAATCCTGCAACTCTTGTAAATCTTGTCGAGTTCATCAATCGGCGGAATCTGTGGATGAAATTCTTATCCCCGGATTTCGTGGCGCGACGGGGGAACCCCAATTTCTTCCCCCCCCTGGCTGCATTTCTGTCGTACCTGGCGTATCATGAATCACGATATGGTCTGTCTCTGCTTTGCTTCATTCCTCTCTACCTGGAGATCCCACCCATGACTCAGCGCCGCTCCGCAAATGCCACTCGTCGTGAAT
>CAZTCY010000197.1:0-2553 GCA_964612715.1 uncultured Nitrosomonas sp.
GTGCGCCGTCGGTCCAGCAGTTCGAGCGCGCGATTGCGCTCGAGATCGAGGCCGCAGCCAGGCCGCAGACACAAGCCCAATAGCGACGCGACGAAGCCGTCACGTCGCGCGCCACGCGAACATGACCGCTGTCCGTACCGAGAGGCTGACGAAAGACTTCCTGACCGGTTTCTGGCGCCCGCTCCCCAAGCGTGCGCTCGATGGCCTGTCACTCGATATTCCCGCCGGTGGCGTGTTCGGCCTCCTCGGGCCGAACGGCGCCGGCAAGAGCACCACGCTCAAGCTGCTCGTCGACCTGCTGCGGCCCACGTCGGGCCGCGCCGAACTGCTGGGCCGCCCCCCGGGCGACACCGACGCACGGCGCCGGCTCGGCTTCCTGCCCGAAAATCCAACGTTCTACGATCACCTTTCGGCCGAGGAACTGCTCACGTACTTCGCCGGGCTCTTCGGGTTCCGTGGCGAGGATCGCCGGCGGCGCGCGACCGCGGTCCTCGACCGGGTTGGCCTCGAGGCCGACCGACGCCGGCCCATTCGGGGCTATTCGAAGGGCATGGTGCAGCGCGTGGGGCTGGCCCAGGCGCTCGTCAACGATCCCGAACTGGTCGTCCTCGACGAACCGATGTCGGGCCTCGATCCGATCGGCCGCCGCGACGTCCGCTCGATGATTGCCGAGCTCGGTCGCGACGGACGCACGGTGCTGTTCAGCTCACACATCCTGTCTGACGCCGAGGAGCTCTGCGAACGCGTTGCGGTACTCGCGAGGGGCACGCTCGTGGTGAACGGCCGCGTCGACGAACTGACGTCGCGCGACGTGACCGGCTGGCATGTCGTCGTGAACGGCGGCGACGAAGCTCGCGTGCGTGCACTGGCGCCCGACGCCGTCGTGCACCCCCTCGATGGCGGACGATGGGCGATTGATCTGCCGGCGACGACCCGGCCCGAGGCCCTTGCAGCCGCGCTGCCGTCAGCGGGCGCTGTGCTCGAGTCGGTCACGCCACGGAGGCAGACGCTCGAGCAGGTGTTCCTTGGCGCTGTCGCGCAGCCATCCGCCAACGCGGCACACGCAGGGGAGGTGCGGCGATGAACGCGCGGCGCATCGGCCTCGTGGCCTGGCACGTGTTCAAGGAAAGCGTGCGCGATCGCATTCTTTACGCCATCGGCGCCTTTGCCCTGCTGCTCGTGGCTGCCGCCGTTCTGATCGGACAGATCACGGCGGGGCAGGACGTCAAGATCATCAAGGACCTTGGCCTGGCGGTCATCGAGCTGGCGGGTGTGCTGATGGCCATTGTCATCGGCGTGGGCCTCGTGTCGCGCGAGATCGAGCGGCGCAGCATCTTTGCGCTGTTGACCAAGCCACTGCCTCGCTACGAATTCATCATCGGCAAGTACCTGGGGCTCGTGCTCACGGTGATGGTGAACGTCGCCGGCATGGCCGCCGCGTTGTACTTGATGCTGGCCTTTGCCGCGTGGCGCATCCCAATCCAGAGCCAACTGGTGCTCGACGCGCCGGTCGTCGACCCGCGCCTGCTGCTCGTGGTGGTGATGATCGGCGCCGAGCTGGCGCTGCTCATCGCGGTGGCGCTGTTCTTCTCGGCGTTTTCGTCGAGCGGCCTGCTGTCGATCGTCTTCACCGTCGGCGTCTATCTCACCGGGCTCCTCAGCACCGACCTCCGCCAGTTCGGCAACATCGTCGACGTCTCGCCAGCGGTGGCCTGGATCGTTCAGGCCGTGGGCTGGGCCGTGCCGGCGTTCTCGGCGTTCGACATCAAGTCGCAGGTCGTGCACGGTCTGTCGCTGCCGCCGGGATTCGTCAGCGCCACGCTGCTGTACGCCGTGGTCTATATCGCGGCGGTGCTGGCCGCCTCCGTGGTGCTGTTTTCGCGCCGGGAGTTCAAGTGACGCGCCACGCGCCGGCCTTCGCGTTCGCGGCCGTGCTGGCCGGCCTTGTCGCGGCTGCCGGTGTGCTGCACGCGCGCGAGACGCACGCGCCGCTGCCCGCGTCCGAAGAGCGGCTGTTGTACCTGCGCTCGGGACGAACGGCCGATCGCCTGTTCCTGACGTTCGACGCGCTCGCGTCGGACATCTACTGGATGCGCGCCATCCAGCACTACGGTGGGGATCGCAAGTCCGCGCGTTGGGACAATCGGTTCGAGCTGCTGCAGCCGCTGCTCGATCTGACGACGACACTCGACCCGTACTTCAACATTGCGTACCGGTTCGGGGCGATTTTCCTGGCGATGGAGCCGCCCAATGGGCCGGGGCGTCCCGACCTGGGCATTGCGTTGCTCGAGAAGGGGCTGACGTACCAGCCAGACCGCTGGCAGTACGCGCACGACATCGGGTTCGTCCACTACTGGCACACGGGCAACTACTCCGAGGCCGCGGCGTGGTTCGACAAGGCGTCGCGTATGTCGAACGCTCCGGAGTGGGTACGACAGGTGGCCGCGGTCACGCTGGTGGAAGGCGGCGATCGCGACGGCGCGCGGCGGATGCTGGTTGAGCTGGTGGGCGCCGGCGATTCCTACGTGAAGACGGCCGCCGAGCGGTCGCTCG
>CAZTCY010000198.1:0-2545 GCA_964612715.1 uncultured Nitrosomonas sp.
GACGCACCGGTGAACGATTATTATCTGGTTGCGGTACTGGAACATCCGGCCGGAACACCACTTGAAGAAGTGGATAACCACGTGAGGCGTCTGGAGCAAATCGCCAGCGATATCCGCCTCGAACTGAACAACACATTCGGGGCCGGCGCATCAGCTGCATTGAAGGATAGTTTTCAGCATATTGTGGCAGTGAGCGATGACTACACCGGTTTTATCAATATCGAAATGGCGATCGATGAACGTATCCGCTCCAGAGTGGATGACATCAAACAGCAATGGCAGGAACGTTTCGGTGAACTCCCGGCTGGTGCGACGCTTTCTTTCCAGACCTTCTGGCCCAGGAATCTCGGCGTATCCGCGACGCAATCCGCCAAGGCTATTGAACTGAAACTGATCGCACCCGACAGCGCATTGCAAAGCGCAGCGGGAGAAGCACTCAAGGCGAGGCTCGCTGCCTATGCCGGCGTGCATAGCGTGACAAGCTCCATGCAGGCCGGAAAACCCGAATTAAACCTCCGCCTTAAACCGGAAGCGGCCTTTCATGGATTAACCATGCAAAGCTTGGGTGAACAGGTGCGCAACGGTTTTCTCGGACTGGAAGTACAGCGGTTTTTCCACGACCGTGAAGAAATCCGGGTAATGACGCGATTTCCCGCTGAACAGCGCCGTTCCCTGGATGACCTGTACCGCATGCCGATCAGACTGGCCGACGGCACCACCGTCCCCTTCGCCGCAATCGCCGAAGCCGAATACACACCGGGTTTTGCCAGCATAACCCGGCACAACCGGGAACGCATCCAGCTCATCAGCGCGGAAGTGTATAAAGAACGCGTCAATGTTGAAATGATCCTGACCGATCTGCGGACACAGGTCATTCCCGCTCTGGAAATGCAATATCCCGGGATAAAAATCGAACCCGGCCAAACCCGGCAAAAGCAAGAGGAAGCCATGTCGAATCTGTGGGGTTATGGTGCATTCGCACTACTGGGGATTTATGCGCTCCTGGCCGTACCGCTGCGCTCCTATACCCAGCCGCTCATGATCATGCTGGCGATCCCGTTTGGCTTTATCGGCGCAGTTGCAGGCCATGTGCTGCTGAATATTCCGCTATCGCTGGAATCCTACGTCGCCATGTTTGCCGTAGGCGGGATTGTGATCAACGACAGCCTGATACTCATGGCCCGTATCAACACATCACTGCAAAAAAACGTATCGATTTACAAAGCCGTCATGCGTGCAGGCAAAGCACGTTTCCGCGCCATATTCCTGACCGCAATCACAACTTTCCTGGGACTGCTGCCGCTGATCAACGAACAAAGCTCGGATGCCGAAAAAATCTTGCCGATGGCCGTCACACTCGCATTCGGCATCCTGTTCTCGACAGTCGTCACTTTACTGCTTGTCCCCATCAGCTGCGTCATTCTGAAAGAAGCATCCCAAAAGTATTCCAGTGGAAATCAATCCAACCGGATGACTCAGAACGCTCCCTGATCGGGGTTCACTGAAATTTTTTTCCCATCTCGGCTACAAGTCGGGGGATCTGAAATTATTTCCAGGAATATCCATAAACATCTACTGAACTGCTTAAACATAGCGTCAAGATAAAAGGGTATTTTTTGCCTAATATCCCATTTATGGAATATGCTTACCCTCATTTAAACAATCTTGGCTTACATCTTCATGCGCTCGCCCATCCCAAAGTACTTCACAATGCTGCGTTACAACGGCAAACAGATCGCCACACTGCGGACATTAAGCAATGTACCAAAATAAAACAACTCCATGTTACCCAGTCCGCGAAAATCTTCAAGAACTTAGGTCAGACTACAGTGGTATTGCAGGCGATGAAGACTGGAGGATTGATCTAACCAACGAGCAAAGAACGCCGGATGAAATAAACCGAGTAAACATAGGGGGAAAACAGCATGAAACAGATTCGCCTGAGGAACGACAAATTCAGTGAATAAGCACGATCTCAGCGAACGCGACATCTGCACCAAGTTCATCACGCCAGCGCTAGAAAAGGCCGGATGGGACGTTCTAACGCAGGTGCGCGAAGAGTTCCTGCTGACCAAGGGGCGCATCATCGTGCGCGGCAAACTGCACACACGTGGTCAGCACAAGCGTGCCGACTACGTGCTGTTCCACAAGCCCAACCTGCCCATTGCCGTCATCGAAGCCAAGGACAACAAGCATGCCATCGGCTCGGGCATGCAACAGGCCCTCGGCTATGCAGAAATGCTACAAGTGCCTTTCGTATTCAGCAGCAATGGAGACGGCTTCCTGTTCCACAACAAGATCGCCAAGGACGGTGTGATCGAGCGCGAACTGAGCCTGGACGAGTTCCCCAGTGCCGATACGCTGTGGCAATGGTGGGCAGAGCATCAAGGGCTGAGCACACAGCAACAGGCCCTGGTAGCCCAGGACTACTACAGCGACGGCAGCAACAAGACGCCCCGTTACTACCAATTGCTCGCCATCAACAAGAGCATCGAGGCGATTGCCAAAGAGCAGAAGCGCATTCTGCTGGTGATGGCCACGGGCA
>CAZTCY010000199.1:0-2529 GCA_964612715.1 uncultured Nitrosomonas sp.
GCGAACCATGGCACGATGCTGGCACCGATCATCACCGGAGTGAAGGAGTACTCGTCGGCCATCCAGCCCGTGAGGTAGATCGCGGCGATCGTGCCGAGGCCCGCGCCGGTGCCGCCCATCCCGCTCACGGACGCCACTGACGCTGAATCGTAGAGGTCGGCGGGCAGGTTGAGCACGACGGTGGAGAACGCCGCGTACGCGAACGTGGAGGCCGCGAAGCACGCGATGATCGCCGGCAGCGACACGACCCACAGCGTCGGCACGAGCATGGTCATGCCGATGGCGCCCATCACGCCGATCGCCTTGCGTGCGGCGCCCACGGACCAGCCGCGTGCGATGAGGTGGCTCGACACGCCGCCGCCGAAGAAGTTGCCTGCGTCGGCGGCGAGGAACGGCACCCAGAACGCGAGCAGCCCCTCCTCGATGCTGAAACCACGGCTGACGAGATAGATCGCGAACCAGTCGGTGATGAAGAACCACACCGGATCCGTGAAGGTCTTCGAGAGCACGTAGCCCCACGTCTGCGGCAGCCTGATGAGCGTGCGATAGGGGAGTGCCGTGCCCGTGGCGTGTTCGGCGGCATCGACCTCCTTGTCGCGCCGCAGCATGTCGCGCTCCTCGTCGGTGATGAGCGGGTGCGCGTCGGGCTTGCGGTACAGCAGCAGGAACAGTCCGAGCCAGATGAAGCCGAGCGCGCCGGTGATGATGAACGCCGGCCGCCAGCTCCCGAACGCGGCGTAGAGCGAGAGCACCAGCCAGGGAGCGATGGCGGCGCCCACCGACGAGCCGCTGTCGAAGAGCGCGACGGCCCAGCCGGACTCCCGACGCGGGAACCACTCCGAGACCGCCTTCGTGGCGCCGGGCCAGTTGGCGGCCTCGCCGAGGCCGAGCATGAAGCGCGCGCCCATGAACGAGCCCAGGCCCGTCGCCATCGACGTGGCCATCGCCGCGATGGAGTACCACGCCACGCCGAGCGCGAGTCCGTTGCGCGTACCCAGCCTGTCGATCACGCGACCCGCGATCGTCTGGCCGACGGCGTAGGCCACGCGGAACGCGATCAGCACGCGGGCGAAGTCGGCGTTGCTCCACTCGTAGAGGCGCTTGAGCTCCGGTGCGAGCACGCTCAGTGTCTGTCTGTCGATGTAGTTGATGACCGTCGACAGGAACAACAGTCCGCCGATGTACCACCGCAGCCCACGTACGCGACGCCCCATGCCGTCTCCTCGCGATGAACCATCTCCGTACGGGCGTGCGGCCCTTCCGGGGCCCGCGGCACGGCCGTTTGCAGAAAACGCGTGAAGCTTAGCGCACGGCTCGGGTAATCTGCTCGGTCATGGCCGCTCGTCGTCTTTCTCGTCGTGTCATGGTCACCCGCGCCCTGCTCGCGCCGGTGATGTCCGCACTCGTTGTCGCCCTGCCCGGCGCGCAGGCGCCGCGCACCACGCCGCCCGCCGCCGCGCGCGAGGCGCGCACCGGCGATCAGCCGGTCAAGCTCGTGGTCCTCGTGGCCGTCGACCAGTTCAGGGCCGACTACCTGACGCGCTTCGGCGCCCCACGCGCCGGCCTGCGCACACTGATGACGCGCGGGGCCGTGTTCACCAACGCGTACCTCGAGCACGGACACACGGTGACGGCCGTCGGCCACTCGACGATGCTCACGGGCGCGACGCCGTCGGTGAGCGGCATCATCGCGAACGCGTGGTACGAGCGATCGACGAAGAGCAATGTCGAGAGCGTCACCGACGCCACCGTCCGCATCGTCGGCGGCGAGGGATCGGCGCCGGGCGTGTCGCCGCGTCGCCTGCTCGTGACGACGCTCGGCGATCAGCTGAAGCTGGCGTCACCGGCAGCGCCCGGGACGCCGGAGGCGCCGCGGGTGATCGGCATCTCGATCAAGGATCGGAGCGCGATCCTGCCGTCGGGGCACGCGGCAGACGCGGCGTACTTCGTGCGCAACGGGAAGTTCGTCACCAGTTCCTACTATCGCGATGCGCTGCCCGCGTGGGTGGAGGCCGTCAACGCGAAGGACCTGATCGGAAGTCAGGCGGGGAAGCGGTGGGAGTTCGAGGGGGGAGTACACGAGTATCCGGCGCAGGCGGGCTCGAGTCTGACATCGGATGTGCTGACAGGTCCCGTGGGCAATGAATTGGTGCTCGCGATGGCTGCCGCGGCACTCGAACACGAGCGGCTCGGGCAGCGTGGCGTGACCGACGTCCTCACGGTGAGCTTCTCCGCCAACGACTCCGTTGGGCACAAGTACGGGCCGGAGTCTCCGGAAGTGCGAGACATGACGGCGCAGGTCGATCGGCAGATCCAGCGTCTCTTCGACGAGATCGAGAAGCGCGTCGGTCTCGCGCACGTGCTCGTCGCCTTGACGGCCGATCACGGTGCGCTGCCGTTGCCCGAAGCCATCACGGCGCTGCGCATCCCCGGGGGGCGGTTCAAGTCGCAGCCCGTGCAGGAGGCCGTCGAGGCGGCGCTCGACGCGCGGTTCGGCCAGGCGACGTGGATCGACAACATGTCGCTGCC
>CAZTCY010000200.1:0-2513 GCA_964612715.1 uncultured Nitrosomonas sp.
GGTGCTGGCGTGGCGCGATCAGCGCGATCTGTTCGACCAGGTGGAGGCCTACCAGAACGCCACGCTCGTCTATCAGGCCGCGACGGAGGCGCACGTGGTGCGAGGCGCCAGTGTGACACCGGGCCTGCTGCGTCTTGCCGGCCTGACGCCGTGGCTGGGGCGCATCTTCAGCGACGACGAAGCGACGCCAGGGATGAACCGCGTGGTGATCGTCAGCCACCAATTCTGGGAGCAGCATCTCGGACGAGCGGACGATGCCGTTGGACGTTCGATCGAGCTCGACGGCGCGTCGTATCGCATCGTCGGCGTGGCGCCGGGCACGTTCCGATTCCCGGACGCCGGCACGCGGATCTGGATTCCGGAAACGCTCGCCCCTCCCGATGTGGCCGGCGGCGATCCGAATCGGATCGCCGGATACGGCCTTGTCGCGGGCTTCAGCAGCATGCTCAGGCCCATCGCGAAACTCTCATCGCGTGACAACGCGACATTCGATCAAATCGATGCCCAGGTGCAGGCACGAGGTGCGGCCGTGAACGAGGCGGCCGGATCGACGGCCAGGGGCGCGGGACTGGAGCCATTCGACGGCGGCGCCGGCCAGCGCGCACGCCGCATCGTCGGCCTCCTTGGCGCGGGCGCGGCCGGCCTGCTGCTCGTCATCATTGTCAACGCATCGGCCCTGATGATCTCGCGGAGCCTCGCACGGCAACCCGTGTGGGCGATGAAGGCCGCGCTCGGCGCGAGTCGCGCCACGCTCGTTCGGGAAGTGATCGTCGAGCAAATCGGCCTCGGCATCGTTACGTGTGCGGGCGCCGTGGTCGTCGCGAGTGCATTGTTGTCGGTGCTGCCCGCCGTCATGCCGGACGTCGTGATCAGTTCACTGAATCCCATCGACTTCGATGCGCGTGCGGCGACATTTCTCGTGGCCGCTGCGGCCGTCTCGATTGCCATCGCCAGTGTGCCGGTGTGCGCGATGGTTGCGACCGCGGAGCGTCATCTCGCGCTACGCGAGTCGGGGCGTCGCGTGTCACTGTCGCGCCGGGCGCGTCGCGCCGGTCGCACCCTGATCGCGATTGAGGTTGCTCTCTCGCTGACGCTCGTGATCGGGACCGCGCTCATGGGACGCAGCATGTCGGCGCTGTACGCGGTTGAACGTGGATTTCGTACGGACGGCGTCGTCGCGCTGCACGTGGCGCTGCCGGCGTCGGGTTACGCATCCATGGCGACGCGTGAGCAGTTCGTGACCGATGCGCTGACGGTCTTGAGAACGATGCCCGGAGTCGACGCCGCAACATCGGGCTCGCTGCCACCGGCAGGAACGAGGAAGCGGCTCTTCGGACAGATCGAGGTTGAAGGACGTGCGAGGACAACGTCGCCACTCAGCAGCCTGCTCTTCGAGGTACGTCCGGACTTCTTCGACGTTCTCGAGATGCCCGTACTCGCCGGACGGTCGTTCACGATCGACGATCCCACTGACGCCGTCGTGATCAACGAGGCGTTCGCGAGAACGTACTGGGCCGATGTCGAAGGTGCCGTTGGCAGCCGGTTCCGGACGGATCGCGTCTGGCGCACGGTTGTCGGCGTTGCAGCGAACGTGCGCAGTCAGGCGCCGGACGCGCAGGAGACCGGACCGCAGGCGTATCTTCGCGCCGGAGTCGAACACACGGACATCGCGGTCGGTATCACCAGCGTGTCCACACTGGCCGACGAGCGCACGTTCGTCGCGCGGCTGTCCGGTGACGGCGCCACGGCACGCGAGCTCGCCGCGGCCATCACCGGCATCGATCGCACGGTGGTCGTGCGCGGCATCGAATCAGTGGACGACATTGCGCGGCGCGAGTCGGCGTCCATGCGATTCGTCTTCACGCTGGTTGCGGCTTTCGGCGTCCTTGCGCTGCTCGTCTCGACGATGGGGTTGTACGGGTTGCTGGCGAACGAAGTGGCGAGGCAACGCCACGAGATCGGCGTGCGCCTGGCGCTCGGCGCGTCGACGCGATCGATCGGCCGCCGCATCGTCGGTCGTGCGCTCGCGGTAACGTTAGCCGGTCTGGTCGCCGGCCTGTTCGTCGCGGTGGCCTCGGTCGACGTGATCCGATCGGAGCTCTACGTCATCTCACCATTCGACGCGGTATCGGTGGCTGTCGCGTGCGCCGCGTTGGTCGTCGCGGCCGTTGTCGCGAGCGTCCGCCCGGCCGCGCGCGCCATGCGTATCGATCCGGCGGAGTTGTTGAGGAGCGAGTAGGGGCGGACCTTGTGTCCGCCCTGGCTGCGGGCCGACGCGCTGGATCAAATCGCGGAGGGCCGGACCTTCAGGGGACATCCCCGGGTCTGAAGACCCGGGGCTCCGAAGATCTGTGACCGGTAGCCGGTCGTCGGCCGCCCGCCGCCCGCCGCCCGCCGCCGCGCAGCCAGCCAGCGTCAGTACTCCCCCGTATTACTCACAAACGCCACTGTCCGCCCGTCTGGCGACCATGACGGCACGTTGATCGTGCCCTGGCCGCCGTAGACGTACGCGA
>CAZTCY010000201.1:0-2501 GCA_964612715.1 uncultured Nitrosomonas sp.
TCAGCGCCATCGCGAGCCACCTGGCCGAGGCGGGGTACTCGGAGTCTCAGGCCGCGGCGATTCGAAACGAGATGGAGTTCTACGCCGAGATCCGGGCGGCCATCAAGCGACACTCGGGTGAAGAGCTGGACATCAAGCCCTACGAGGCGGACATGCGCCACCTGCTCAATACCTACATCCAGGCGGATCCGGCGGCTGGCCTGGGGACGCTGTCGGACCTCTCGCTCACCGAGCTGATCGTCGAGACGGGCATTCACGACGCTATCGCCCGGAAGCTGAACGCCAGCGGGCGCCTCTCACGCAATGCGGTGGCTGAAGCCATCATCAACAACGTTCGCAAGACCATCGTGCGCGAGCAGCTCACCGACCCGCGGTTCTACGAGCAGATGTCGACGTTGCTCGACGACCTCATCGCCCAGGACCGCGCTGACGCGGCGGCCTACGAGGTGTTCCTTCGCCAGGCTGAAACGCTGGCGAGGCGCCTGGCCGCCAGAGAGCCGGTCGACGCGGTTCCGGCGGCCCTTCACGGCAACAGGGAGGCGACGGTGATCTTCCAGAACCTGCCAGGTATCGTCGCAGCCGGCAGCGGCGATGCCGTGGCCGTCGCCGAGTCGCGACCCGACGATGAGGGTGAGCGGGTCGCGCTGGCGCTCGAAATCGACCGGACGATGCGGGAACGGGCGCCGGCGGGGTGGAGAGGTGATCCGGCGCGCGAGTCGCAGGTGCTCAACGCGCTGTTTCCGTTGCTCGATCGCAACCGCGACGCCACGCTGGCGCTGTTCGAACTGGTCAAGAACCAGCCGGGATACTGACGTGGACAGATTCCGGCTGGGCGACATCGTCATCACGGTGTCGCGGAAGAACGTCAAGCATGTGCACTTGTCCGTGCATCCACCAGTGGGGCGGGTCAGCCTGGTGGCGCCCGTCGCGATACGGCGCGAAGTGGCGCGCGCATATGCCATCTCGAAGCTTGGCTGGATCCGCGAGCAGCAGCGGCGGCTGCGCGCCCAGGCGCGCGAGCCGCGCCGGGCCTTCGTCACGCGCGAGAGTCACTATGTCTGGGGCCGGCGTCATCTCCTGTCGGTCGTCGAGGCCGACGCCAAGCCGTCCGTGCGCCTCGGACATCGGCGCATCACCCTGACGGTGCGTCCCGGCAGTACCGGGGCGAAGCGCGCCGAGGTGATGCACACCTGGCACAAGGCGCTGCTGCACGCAGCCATCCCGCCGCTCATCGAGAAGTGGCAGCGGAAAATCGGCGTGAGCGTGTCCGGGTACTTCCTGCAGCGGATGAAGACGAAGTGGGGGAGCTGTAACCACCGCGCGGCCACCATCCGGCTCAATACGGAGCTGGTCAAGAAGCCGAAGGATCTGCTCGAGTACGTCGTCGTGCACGAGATGGTGCACCTGATCGAACCGTCACACAGCGAACGGTTCCTGGCCTTGCTCGGGAAGCACTATCCCGGCTGGCGCGAGGCGCGGGCGGAACTGAACGAGTTGCCACTCGCGGCCGAGCGGTGGCCGGGGTAGTGCTGCGCCGCGCCCGCTCGGCGGCTGGTCAGGGCAGCGGGGGGCGGCAGGTGGGAAGGTGGTGACGAGACGACGCCAGCACAGCGATGCCACCGCGGACCAACGGCATCGGACCCGCGAACATGGTGTATCGGGGACGCGCATCAGCATCGATGGAGCGGCAGACGTCGTTGCACGATCCCGCCACGGACGTGCAGCGACTCGCGGATCTGCCGGTAGACACTCGGCCGGATACGTCAGCGGGCGCCGCGCATACGTCGTCGGCCCCCGGCGTGCGCAGATCCGGACTCGCGCACCAGCGGCGACGGGGACCGGCACCTGCAGGTACCACCTTGCGGATCAACAGCAACGAGGTCGAGGACTGACTGTCAGCAGGGCGCGCACCAACCGTACGACAATGGCGTACGCGCAACCTGTTGTGCTGAAAGGAGTTCCTAAGCACTCCTGAATGGCGACCCCGCCGGTCCTGTAGTCGTGCGCGGTAACCGTTCACGTTGCGCGCGCCTGCCGCGACACCCATGCCGACGACAGGTAGCTGGGCTCCGCAGGGGGACGTGACGTGGTGCCGGGGGAGTGGTGACGCAATGCCGAGCCCCACTGACACGTTGCACCCGCCCCGTTGCCGGGTGTTCTCTCCACGATTGACGTGATGCCGCCCGACCGCGCGACCACTGCCGCGTATCGCTGGAACCTGTGCGCGGCGGTCGTGGTTGTGCTGCCGACACGCGCGACAACGCGTCCCAGGGCGCGCGAACGTGCTCCCCAGGCTGTCGGAGAGTAGGGCCGCCTGGTGCTGACGCAGGTGTTCACCCCCCGTGTAGTCCCTGCGCGGTCTGCGAAGGCCATGGCCCGCTTCGGGCAACCCGTGCGAGCGTGCGGCTGGAGTCGCCGCGGACGACATCATGTCCGGCAGGTGCTCTAGAATGACGACGCCCATGACTCCATCACGTGTCTTCGTCCTGCTGGCCGGCACG